>DAHVAE010000009.1 GCA_027314795.1 Candidatus Saccharimonadota bacterium | reverse complement strand
AGGCGGTTCCAAGCCGAATCTGGAAGGTGTACCATGAATTAATTCTTATCTGAACATATGGTTCGAAATTTTCTAATGTCCGTGAGATATTCGAACCATAGCTATACGATATTTACAGTGCCAGTATTGCCATCAACTATTACTAAGTCATTATTTTTGAGCTTTGTTGTAGCAGTGCCTGTACCAACAATACAGGGCTTATGTAGTTCTCTTGCAACGATTGCAGCGTGAGAGAGTATTCCGCCCTGATCGGTAATAATTGCGCTTGCTTTCTGCATTAATGGGACATAGTTAGGTGTTGTTACGGCGCAAACTAACACTCCATTTTCTGGAAAATCTACATCAAGACTATCAGGATCGACTATACATACTCTACCTTGTACTTTCCCGGAGCTTCCTGTTTGGCCGATAACTAATGCACCTTCTTTTGGTAGCTCTGTTTTTACAATGGTGTCGGCATACATGTTCCCGAGTGACTGGCTATAGTCTATATACCATGTTCCCATTGAAGAATCTGTTGTTTCAAAATAACCCATTAGATAATCGTGCGTGAAGGTTGCACCGAGTTTTTTCTTTAGTTCTTCCTGCTTTTTTCGGTCTGAAACATGAATAAAGCTGGCTAGTTTCTTCAAATGTTCCAGGGCTTTATCGTTACGGGGCAAGATACTCCATTTTTCAAAGTCATACCTGAATATATGCGGCCTAGCACTATCGTGGAACCCTTGGGTAAGCTGATGATGGCCACCATAAATAATCTCACCCTGGATTCCATATTTATTTACAATGAAGATAGTGGCCCATGAAGAGTCGGGTGCATGAGGGACAAAATCGGCTCGATAATCTTTTTGGATAATTTCCTGCTCTTTAAACCATACGTAAGCACCTTTTATGGTTTTCCCACGCATACGAAGCTTCGGTAAATTATCCTCTTTAGGCATTAAACGTAAGGCACACAGCTCATCGCCTCGCTCTTCCAAGAACCTTTTAAACTTTTTATTGCCATCATTGAGTTCATCTGCATCAAACTGTGTTGGCTTATCAAAAGGAAGATCTATAGCTTCGTTCAGTACTTTTAGTCGTTCACGCTTCTCATTATCTTCCTTACGTATGAGGGCAGCATCAGAATGCTTAATATCTTCCAGCCACTCTGTGAGTGATTTTTGAGTTTTTAGTAGTTCTGCTAATTTGTCGTCTGTCATTAATGCCCTCATTTCATAGATATTGTATATTACTCATGACCTAGAGTAGTGATTGGTCGAGATTGAAGAACGTAAATCTTACCTTGATATATTGCCCACTCGATATCAACAGGAAATCCAAAAAATGTTTCAAGCTCTGTAGTTAACCCGCATAACTCTTTAATCTGTTCATTGGTCAGCTTCTGCTTATTGCCATGGGAACCAATTTTTTCCCAGACCGTTGTATGTATATCACTCCTGACGAGTTTCTTATTTTGATGTGATAAATGTTTTTCAATAATTTGACCTGATTTTTTATCAACAATGTATGTGTCAGGTGTTATCTGTCCAGAAACTACCGCCTCACCAAGCCCTATTCCAGCTTCAATAACAACTTGTGTAATGTAATTCGAAATAGGATGTACAGAGAAAGCCACCCCACTTTTTTCGCTTTGAATCATTTCTTGAACGATAACTGCTACCTCGGTACCATTAATGTCTTTTTGATCCGCATAGGATTGTGCCCGAGCAGAATTAGCTGATTTCCAACAATCTTCAACACTTTTTAGTAAGTTGCCTCTCCTGCAATTAAGGTACGTTTCAAGTTGGCCCGCCCAGGTGTCTTCTAGACCATCTTCATTAATAGCACTCGAGCGCACTGCAACAGACCCTACTTGCAATTTATCGAAAGCAGCTAATATTAAATTTTGCAACGATGGGGTCATTTTCATAAAGGAGTTTACAGAGATCACAAACCCTTTAGGAACGTTAAAACCTTTGCGAATCATTTCGTTTAAGCCATAGGCTTTGCCACCGACAAGCTGTTTTTGGCTAGCTTCCTCTAAATCGTATAAGTACTTACTTTTCATTAGGGTAATAATAGCAGTGATGCTCACGTAGTGCACTGGAACAGTAGAAGAGGCTCTAATCCAGCACGGTAGTTATTGTGATAGACTTGCCAGAGGTGACACCTCAAATGTTTCGTGCCACCGCAGCAATTCACTCTTGAGGCGGTTCCAAGCGGTGACAGCAAAGTGTAAAGGAGGTCATGGGATTCTATACAAACTGAGCGATTCGCTTTCAGACTACATTTCATCTTATATATCTCAATACTTTCCTGAGGGGGTACGGTCAAATGTATCACACACTAAATTAGGAATTGATTATGGAGCTGTACCGTTTCAGGTACCAAGATTGTTACTAGGCCCTGGTGTTGCTGACATAGTTGCTGAGCTTGACAGGTATTTTTATTCACCAAGCCAAAAATTATATGTTTCTCGGGATCTTGCTGAAAGGACAGACTTTAATCCTAACGATGGCCAAAAAAAATTACTAATATAACTTACCGTAAGGTTAAAGAAGTAGTCGCAACAAGTCGCTTTAAACTGCTTAGTGCTGCTGAATATTTTCATGTTCTTGAAGATGCAAGACTAGCCAATGACTTTGCAATGGTGAAATCGCTAACCTCTAATCATTACACGGAATTTCTTGACACATTAATACTAAGCAAAGAGGAGTTAATTAGTCACCCTGTAATTAGTGATGGACAGGATGACTTCACGGGAGAGGTTATGAATTATGCCACACCTTATGCACATCCAGGCCTAATTGCTCTTGATAATATAAACTCCGAAACTGGGCTACCAATGGTTGTTCATGGACCTGATAAATATGGTGATGAAAATTTATGGAGGTTTTGGGCACCAGATGAATATCCAGCTGTCGTAGTTAGGAGTTACATCTTTTTGTTGTTACAGCCTTCTCTAGATTTAAAAATCAATGTTCAGGAATCTCACAATAATTTGGGTTTTAGGTTATCTTACTCTGCTGACTAGCTTTTAGCCCATCTGTTGACGAAGCGCATTAATCCCTTCAAGAGAGGCTTTAAGGTGAGCTTGAACTTCTGTACGCCCATCGGCAGCTTCACTTGAAGTTAAGAGAGAGTCTCTAAGTGAATCAAACACACCTCTTATTCCACCCGGCCACAGTGTTACTAAATCTCTCGGGTCATGAGATAGAACATGTCCGCCGAATGTTTGAGCCTCTATTTCTTCATGGCAAACTTCACACTCACGAACTCCAAAGTCTATTCCCTCGTAGTCTTCTGGCCCTAAAGGCCTTTGATTTCCTATTTCCGGCATATTATATCTCTCTTAATCCCTAGTCTAGAAGTGTAGCTTGTTGCACTAATTCTGCAACTTCCTGGGCTCTATTATGTCTAGTCGTTACCTCAATAAGGTTAGGATGATCCGACCAAGCTTCCAGGATTGTACACGCTATTACTCTGGCTCGCTCTTCGTCTTCAAAGCGGACGGGGTTACTTTCGGTTTCGTAAAGGCCACTTCCCAGCCAGCCAAGGTATATAACTGTGTGATACCTCTGTAAAACTTCTTGATGCTTAAGCCCTATAAGTTCTTCAAACTCCTTTACTCCGCCTGCAAGATAGGCCGCTCCATCCAAGAGCCCTCTATCTTGCACGATTGCAGCTCTTGAGCTAGCATGAGCATTTTCGATTGCAGTCGTTTCTATTACAAGCTGCTGAGATGCTATTGCTAGCTGTAGCTCGTTTTGCCATTCTTGTGTCCAAGGATTATCTGGTGATGGTAATGGAAACCCAGTCTCTAAAACCTGCGTAGCAGCTTCATCGGTAAGCTCTAGATTAGGATAGTTTGACCTCAGATGTTCTAAGGCGGTTGTTTTTCCAGAGGCAGGGCCACCGGTAATCACTATTTGCGGGATAGATTGGTTAGGATTCGTCATCTTAGTCCTTCTAAATAGGCTAATGAGCGTGCGAAATTTTCATTATCTGGACTGTCGGCCACAAGAACTCCAAACATTAATCTACGAAATGCAACGTATTCAGACCTAGCTTCCTCCGTAGGGGCAGCTTCAACAACCATCGCCTCAACGTCTGCGCATGACGCTACACGATCTCCCATACATAATTGTTCATGCAATGCTGATAAACCTTGACATTGGTCAGAGATTTGACTTGACGTACGGATTTCAATTTCATCTGGTGAGGATGCTGGGATAAACTGTACACCGCAATCTATATAACGCCGTGGGATATTTGTATAATCAGGATCCTTGGCAAAGTCTACTGAAAGCCAACGAATAATCTTGTCTTTATTTTGAACGGTGAATACACGTTCTTTAGCTATCCTTGTCCCGTGCTCAAATTCACCACTGTTCATGGTAAACTATATATTAGCATAAAATAATCAGCACGTCAAGTTTCAAACCATGTAGGAATGCTGGCTAGGACGGGTACTACTACAATAACCCTGTAAATTACTTTTAACTCTATTAGATGTAATTGGTTTCGGGCCTTCTAAAGAGTAAAAAGTTCTAACCTGTTCGATAACGGTGTACCACACAGGATTTAGTGCTTAATACATCTCTCAGACTGGTTCTGATATTTTGTCGGTTTATTATTAAGCTGTATGCTAACACTTTAGAATACGTTCTAATCCTGTTGTTCCGTCTGTTGAGACTTATACTGAGCATAAGCTCTGATATAGTTATGATATGAAAAACGTAGCAGTTATAACTGGTGCTGCTGAAAATATTGGCAAAGGCATTGTACGTAGCATGTTAGAAGCTGGTGATACCTGCATATTATTAGATAAGAATGAAGCTACTCTCCATGCGACTTTAAGCGAGCTAGACCACAAAAATAACAGCTTTGAGTACCTAATAGATATAAGTGACCCTCCCCAAATAGACCGATTTATAAAATGGCTTAGTGAAAAACAGTTTCAAGTTAATGTTCTTATCAATAATGCTGGGTTTGAGAGTGAAGATAGTTTACTTAACCTTAGTCTTGACTCACTCCGCACTAATAGTAGGGTGAACTTGGAGGGGACATTTTATCTTACTTCCCTTCTAGCTAAACTCATGGTTGAACGAAAACAAGGAAACATAATTTTTATCACCTCCACTCACAGTCAAATTATCCGTACGCATCCGTTATATTCTTCAGCTAAGGCTGCAGTCGAGATGTTTATGAAAGAATCGTCATTAGAGCTTGCGTCCTACGGGATAAGAGTTAATGCTATAGCTCCAGGAGTAGTAGAAGACTCAAGCGAGCCAACCCCTAGTAATTACATACCGCTAGGTTTCAATCAACAACCACAAGACATTGCAAATAGCGTGGATTTTCTACTTTCTAATAAAGCTCGTTTTATAACAGGGCAAACTTTAGTTGTTGACGGTGGCTTTTCAATTACGCACACTCATCACTGGATAAAGCAAAATAAGCTATAGTTTAGTTCTAGAAAGTAATGCTTGACGCAGATAACATTTGTATATACAATAATAGATATTATGAACACTTCCACTGCAACGGTTATAAAAACTGGAAATTCCTATGCACTTAGGGTCCCTAAATCCTATGCTGAACGTAATGACCTTCGACCAGGAGCAAAGGTGATACTTCAAGATCCACAAGTTTCAGGAGGAACACTTGCGGATCTTCAGGCTAGCATCAAAGCTTCCCGTAAAACAGGTGGTATAGGGGTTTGGGATAAGATAACAAATACGGTAGCGTGGCAACGGGCAGAGCGTGACAGCTGGAACTAATAAAATGAACCGAGCAGTAATTGATACCAATATACTCATAAGTTGGTATAAGACGGGTTTTATATCTAATAATGAAGACTTAGATAAAGTAGCTCCTATCTTTTCAATTATTACTAAAATTGAAGCGCTAGGCTTTCAAGATATTACGAAAGCCGAAGCAAAGGCCATTAATAAAATGCTGAATACTGGTGAATTAGTTTATATTGACGGAGATATAGCTCAGCAAACCATCAAATTACGGCAAAAATACAGAATCAAAACACCTGATGGCATTATTGCGGCGACAGCTCTAGCTAATAATTCAGAATTATGGACAGCTAATACCTCTGACTTCTCTAATATTGATGGTTTAAAGCTTCATAATCCATTAGAATAGCGTTCTGACTTTTCGGACTGCGCTGTACCACTCAGGAATTTAGTGTTTAATACATCTCTCAGACTATTTCTGATATTTTGGATTTTTAACTCTGCTTTTAGCCAACAGAATATAATCGGCTTCAGTACGGCTTGTATATAATATAATTCCTTACAGATATACTTTGAATGCTATTGTAATTAGTAAGGACATTTGCTATAATTGAACAATTATGGCTACAACAATAACTATTACCAGCAAAAGACAATTAACTATCCCTAAAAAACTTTGGCAACAACTTGATTTAGATGGGGTACGTTATCTACAAGCAGAGGTTGAAGATGGCAATTTAAAGCTTAAAAAAGTCGGCTTTAGTTCTCAGTTAAATAATTTCTGGGACAAGACCAACAAAGCTGTTAGAGGACAGCTAGATGATACTTCTATTAAGCAAGCCTCACGTGACGCTCGTAGTAATAAGTCAATAGTTTAGAATTATGAAGACAGTTGACACAAATTATTTGGTACGATTGTTCACTAATCAACCTAAAGATTTAGCTGCCACTGCAGTGCTAGATTTAGAGCAAAGTGCGCCAAACGAAGTACTATTACCTGACTTTGTTGTTAGCGAACTAATTTATGTCTTAGAGTTTCATAAAGAACTGGCTTACAGTAGACCCGAAATAGTTGAAGGAGTACGTATCATATTGTCACATCCAGCTTGGTATACAGACCAAGAATTACACTATAAAGCGCTCGCAATCTACGAAAACCACAAGCTAGATTATGTAGATTGCTTAGTTATTGCCCTCTATAACTTAAAAAGAGCTGCTGATGTTCTAACTTTCGACAAAGAGGTCGTTAAACAGCTAAGACCCGGCCCTTAGGGCCTTAGTTCAGCCCACCATAATTTTTTTTGCAGATAAGTAAAAGAGCCTTATTCAAGGTTGTTATTTCATCTTTTATCCTTAGCTTCGTCTTGGCAGTTATTGAAGTAGTCTAAATACTCGGTATATATAGTTGCCAAATTACCAAATGCGTTCATGACGCAAGCAGTTTTAAGTTATCTGGGTTTCATGCCATCGATGCCTTAGTTTGGGCAGTCTTTCTAATATCTTTAGGGGTGCTCGTACTTGTTTCGATTAAGAAGAGAAATTAAGTTTTTCAGCGTTTGAGAAATTATCGAGCTTCTGACTTCTCGGACTACGGTGTACCACATAGGAATTTAGTCTTTAAGACACTCCATAGATTAGTTCTGATATTTTCATCACTTTTTGAGTAGCTTCCGGCTAGCAGATTACGTTTCTAATACTATTTGGATTTAATCTATAAACCTCTATAGTCATTCCTACGGCGACGTACTCGAATGACTATAATTAGCAGTTCATTTTTATAAATCTGGTAAATTATTCTATACGTACCTTTCTTATGCGGTAGATATTATTCGAGCCTTTTATTTTCTTAGAATCATCAGGCAAAGGACTAGTGTGTAGGCTGTCGATTATACCCACTACTTTATTTCTCAATTCTTTATTCAGAAGCTTGCGGATTTCTTTTTGAGCAGAACTTTTAATCTTAACCCTATATTAGGCCATCTGCCTTAAGCTCTTTTACAAAGGTCTTAAATCTATAGCTAGCTCATTCTCGCACTCCTTTACGATATGTAGGTCATCTAAGTAATCTATTACCTGCTCTTTCACGGCATCTTCTACAACCACGGAAACAGCAAGGAGGTAGTATTCGGCCTACTAGTCAAAATATCAATTTAGAAGTAGTTTTTTTAATTCTATCTCTGCCATACTAATCAGTTCTGCTGTTAAATATCTAAAGTGACCCCATCATACAAGAAATAGCCGTGAGGGGGTATTAACGAGCTCTCCTGCACTTTTATTAACTTTTTTAGAATATGACTTACTCAACTGATAGCCGTAAGTATAAGCAAACCACCTTTGGATATCTTTGCCGCCAAAGAACCATTCGCTATGGCTGTATTTATTTTTATCAAAGTTTTGTTTTGCTTTCTTAATCTCGGCTTGTCTAATCTTTACCTGGCCGTAAATAGGTGTCTTACCGCTATATTCCTCCTCGAATAATGTCGCTAGACCTTCGGATATTATAGCTTCACCAAGTGTTCTGTCATACCCCGGCTTTCTCCACCTCATGCAGTGGTGAGCTTCATGTAATATCGTTAAGACCATGTCTTTAACTGAAAAGGTTGTGAGTTTAGGGTCTAGGCTTACATAGATGCTATATGGACCAGGTGAATAACCACCTATACCTATTTCAGAGATAACATTCTTTGGAGCATTAACGTATATAATGTCTATTTTGTCTGCTTTTAGCTTGTCTCTCATGACAGGCAATGCTTCTTTGAAGCCCGCTTCTATTTTGTTTAGTATCTCTGTACCAAACTCGCCGCTTGCATTGGCTAGGTATTTATTAATCGGCATAAAGTAATAATATCAGTTATCATATTTATCGTTTAGGCTCTAATAAACCATGTTAGAATATGGGCTAAGAAGGGCTACTACAATAACAATGAATAAAGACTTCCCTTTTACGCTTGAAGACTTTAAGGCTATTTATTCCAAAGTTCCGAGACTTTCAGTTGAGTTAATAGTTAAAGATAAGAATAACAAAATTTATCTAACAAAAAGAGCAATACCGCCGTGTGAAGGTCAATGGCATATACCTGGAGGTACTGTTTTCTTTGGTGAGTCATTGTTTGAAGCCGTTAAAAGAATTGGTAAAAGGGAGATTGGGATTAGTGTCAATAATGTTAAAGATAATGGGTATATTGAATATCCTAGCCATTATCTTCATGGGCTGGATTCGCCTGTAGGTATTGTCTTTGAGGTAACAGACTATACTGGGGCAGCAACACCGAATGATGAGGCAGAGGCAGGCGGTTGGTTTAGTGAGTTGCCAAAACCATTTCATGCAGATCAAGATAACTACTTAATAAACAAAGGCTATATCGGCAAGTAAATAGCGGTATATAAGCTAGCATTTTATATTTGCGAAAGAGAAAATTTAAGATTATGATTATGCTTACTTAGTTAACAATAAAGTAATGGCTGACATAATCGAACTGGCCAACGTTACCAAGGCATACAAATTAGGTGATGAAACACTTAATGCCTTAG
This sequence comes from Candidatus Saccharimonadota bacterium, assembly GCA_027314795.1. Lineage (GTDB taxonomy): Bacteria > Patescibacteriota > Saccharimonadia > Saccharimonadales > UBA4665 > JAJZKE01. Next base: position 5,658 of record DAHVAE010000009.1, on the reverse strand, counting down.
ATAATGTTAATCTTCGGATTCAAGCTGGTGACTTGGAGGCTATAACTGGACCGAGTGGTTCTGGAAAGCCTACCCTTGCCAACATCTTAAGTGGCCTAGATCGATCATCCCATCGTTCAGTTGTCGTTGATGATGGCGATTTATCACAGCTCAGCTATCGCAAGTTATCAGATTGCTGCAACTTGAGTAGGATGTAAAATGAGCGTAATAATATACCTAGGTAAGGTATGGTCTCGTTATGAAGCAAAGGACTAGACAACGTAAACAAGGCAAGTTCTCTAAAGATGTGACAAACGTTATTTGGGTAGCTTTAGTTTTAATTATTGTATTGTCAGTTATTACTGGCTTAGTAGTTAATTTTTTTGAAAACGTTCACTACAACAACCTCTTGTCGCAAGCTAATAATCAGGCGGGTTCCATTCAGACTGAGCTAAACAAAGAACAGTATGACGTTAAACTGTTAATAGATAATGGTAACGGCCAGTTCAATTGTTATGAACTAAGATCCGACTACGCTAGAAACCTGTGTTTTAGTCACCAAAGCACACCATAGTTTGTTAGTTAAGTAAATTAGTCATAACTGGCGCTTGACTGTCATTATTCGTCAGTGGCGAAAGTCCCCATAAATATTCGATAGTATGAAGGATGGAGTAATGGTTGAAGGCTGCTGTTGACTTAAAACTACTTTTAGCGGCATTACCAGCAAATATTGTCGCTACTGAATTATTTGCTAATGTGCCTTCATCCCAAGTAATTATGAGCAGTGACTTCTGAGTGATGAAGGCCTTTGAGTTTAAAATCATCGGCACGTATTTAGATAACCAACTATCACCTGCACTAATTCCACAGTCATGCATATCGTTACATAAGTTCGGGGTAATAAAAGCGTAATTTGGGGTCGTTGAAATTGAACTTAAATCACTGGACAGTTGAGTGAAAGGTACAACATGGCTATTACATCTAGTAGCGTTACTCACAATATCGGTGTAATAAACAAATGGGTTATGTTTGGTGGCATATTCGCCAGCGTTATACGTATAACAATTAGATGGCATGCTTTCAGCATATTCCTTCCAAGTTCTACCTGATGCTTCTATCTCATCGGCAATGTTTTTAACATTTACTTCACAACCAGCGCTAGGCGGATTGCAATCAGTGCTAATGCCATCAGTCGAACCACTGGTTATAGCTAAATAATTAGGCAAACTTGGGTGAGTTACTGCCGAGTAATTGGTAGCTAGCGCATATTTTTGAGCAAGACTGTTTATATATGGCGCTGATGGGTTACCAATTATACTTGCTGCCGTTTCATTCTCATCCATAATTATAAATATATGACTAATAGTTTGAGCAGGCTTAGCCTGAGGGACTTGGGCTGTCGAGATTGATTTTGTAGCAGCAGGTTGGCTGTGAGATGTTTGTCGATGGCTATAGACTAGCAGGCTAATTACGGCTGCAACAAGGACGAGTATAAGCAATAAGCCAATGTAAAACAGTGTTTTTCGTTTCATAAGTTAATTACCAGGTTGATTACTTTTTAGCCTTAAAATAACACCGTCATTCTCTAATAATTGGACATTAGTCTGGACTTTTGTGACCTTTGAAAAATCTGCTGCAGTTTGGCCAGGTTTCGCATAACTTTTAACTAGATAAGCTTGAAATGACATAACTTGAGTATAGGCTTTAGCGATGCCAATTTAAATAAGTAACTAGATATTTCGGTTGTTTGGAATAACCTTTTGGTTAGGCGAACAGGCAGTTGGGTCCCAAGGGGCTAAGGGTGTTTGGGGCTGACTGACGGGGCCAAGTCGGCTACTTGCAGAAGAAGAACTTGAGACTGTTGAGCTACCGGTAGCTGAACCACTAGGAGCAGTTTGGCCAATCACCGACACGTCGCTACCGGTCAGGACGGTAACTTCTGAACCGGAAGAGACCATAGTTGAATTTTGAGAGAGTATGACATAGCCGCTTAACTTACTTGCGACCGTAAGTGCGGCTCCTTCTGCGGCCTGGTTGGCGTATTCTACGACTGTTTCTTGGGCCTGATAACTAACAGGAGTTTTAGAGGTTGGTTGGCTAGCTATGTTAAAACCAATTTTCTGTAGTCCATCTGAGATGTTTGCGGCCTGGTTGGCCACACCACTACCATTGATGACATTAATATTGACGGACTGCGGAGCTGGCAGTGTGTTACCGGTCATGGTGTTAACGTTAGCGTTTGTACCTAAGAACTTATCTATGATTTGTTCATCAGTTTGCTCGATTGGGAAGACCACATCGCCCATATTTTCGCCTTCATAATCATATGATCCAAAACCAGTAGTTACTATTGGCAATGTATACTGCGGGGTTGAGTTAACATTGGTAGCGTGAAAGTCTTGAAGTATCTCAAGCATGGTAGAGGTTGAAAACCCTGAGTCAACTTGCACTTGAGGTGCTATGGCATCAATTAGTTTTTGATCAGTTATCGGGTTGCTAACACCTTTAGCGGCGACAGTCTGAGCTAGTATCTTTAAAAATTCATGTGTACGGGCAATTCTGGCTATATCGCTTAATGATTCCTGTGGCCAGTAATTAACGTTATTAGTAGTAACTGACGCTGGTTTATACTGCAAATGCCTGGCTCTAATTACTTGTAAAGCTTCTAAGCCATTTAATTCATGACAGCCTGGTTGGCTAACGTTTAAGTATGACTCTGAATCATAAACCGGCATCGGAAAGTTAACCTTAACACCTCCTACAGCGTTAACAATATTAACAAAACCGTCAAAACCAACCTCGGCGTAGTGTTGGATTGGGATGCCAAAGTCCTGTTCGATGGCAGCAACTAATTGAGACGGACCTTGGTAAAGCGCAGCATCAATCTTAAAGGCTTCGTTATTCTTACGGGCATTTGGCACAAAAGTATCCCTTGGAATAGAAAGTAAGGATACGGTCTGCGTTTTAGGTACTAAGTGGACAACAAAAATAATGTCGCTATTAACTCCAGAAAGTTTCTGTGAACAGAAACCCCACTGAGCATTTTGGACCTTTTGGTCACATCTGTTGGTTGAGCCCGCAACTAATATATTCTCTGCCCCACCAACACTTGCAGCTAAGTTGCCAACGTCAAGTTTGTGTAATTTATGATATAGCTGCCAAGCATCCCAGGCTGCTCCACCTACTGCCAACAGGACTATAGCAATAATGCTTAGCCAGATGATCTTTTTCTTATTTGGCTTTTTGGTCTTAAGCGTATTTGTAGACATTTCTAATGGTGTAAAAGTTTTTAAATTATCGTTGACTTTAGCAATTGGGGTAGAATCAATATCCTGAAACTTAACTGCTGATAACTTTTTGGTCTTTACTATCGGTTGGGGTCGAGAGGTAAGATCAAGCTGCTTAATTTCAGGCACAACAAAACCATCAATATTGGTTGGTCGACGCTTCGGTCTGTTAATCTCCATAAACTTTATTAAATTTTATCATGTATAGCTTTAGGGGCTGTAAGCATTTTCGGCCTATTTTGAGCTTTGCTAAGGGCTAACTAACTCCAGAGAGGCTTTTTATGATTTAAGCCTGCGAGACAGCCTGATTAAGCTCTAAGTGGCTTATGTACTAGTTAGAAGCTAAGGTCAATGCGGATAAAGCTTTCACCAAGACTATAGCCGGCTTGCCTGCCAACGTTCTCAGCCATTGATTTGAACCGACTTTCCAGACCGTCAAAGTCTTTAAATTGGCTAGCATGGGCCCTTAAGGCAGCAACCTTTTTACTATAGGTTTTAGAGATGTCTACGATATAGTTGTGGTTATCGAAATTGGTCAGCAAAACAGTTTTGGTTATGTGCGGTTTTAGGCCTAGCTTATCCAGTTCGGAAAAAGCTAGGTGGTCTCTGGCTAGCGGATAGATCGCATCGAGAGTTGCCTGACCACAAGCCCGATGATCCGGGTGGTTAATCATACCCCTTTCTAAAGAATAGATAACTGAAGGATCCATGGTAATAACAACGTCTGGACAGATAGTTCGGATAACCTTTACGATAGCCTTTTTTAGGTCCATGCTGACTTCTAGATAACCATCAGGATAGTCTAGAAAAGTAATACTTTTCCCGCCGACTGCCTCAAGTGCTGCTTGTTGTTCTTTTTCTCGAGTCTCAGTTAACTTCTTGGTAGATAATCCTCTGTCTTTAGTGCCCTTGCTGCCGTCAGTTAGAATTAAGTAATGGACTTGTGCGCCTTCTTCGGCAAACAAAGCCATGGTTCCTGACGAGGTAACATCTAAGTCATCAGGATGGGCGGCTACACCTAAAACTATTTTTGGTTTAAGTACTGCGAAATGTATGTCCATGGGCATATTTTAACATCGTCTTTGCCGATATAGCTTGTTTTATATCATGTATAAAACAAGTATTATATGGCTATGAATGACGGTGGGGCTTACAAACTTGAGCTAGTCTTAGGTAAAAGAATACAGTTATTAAGAAGAGCAGCTGGCCTAACTCAACAGCAACTCTGTAATGAAGCTAATATAAGCTATTCAACACTTACTAAAATTGAACGTGGGGCAATTAAGACACCATCAATATTTACAGTTAGCGCTATAGCGTCAGCTATTGGGGTGAGTTTAGATCAACTAGTAGGTAGTACTAAAATCATAGATCAAGAACGTCATTTAACAGTGAGTGATAGTGGTGTACGTTTTGTATATTTTGACGTTAACGGTTGTTTAGTTAGGTTTTATCAACGTGCTTTCACGATGATAGCTGAAGAATATGATATCCCTGCGGATGTTATCGAGACAGCTTATTGGCATTATAATGACCAAGTTTGTAAGGGTACTATTAGTCTGGCTGAATTTAACTCTATGCTAGCTAAAAAAATAGGCATAGATCAAATTAATTGGCGATCATATTATTTAGAAGCAACAGAAAGTGTGCCCGAGACCCAAGAACTTGTTAGATGGGTATATCAGTATTATAAAGTTGGTTTGTTAACAAATATTATGCCTGGCCTACTAGTAGCTATGAGGAAGTCCGGTCAAGTACCCGATCTTGACTACGATTCTGTTATAGATTCTTCTGAAATTGGCTTGATTAAACCCGATCCAAAGATATTTAAAATTGCTGAACAGCGTGCTCAGGTTAAACCTCAGGAAATATTGTTGATTGATGATACTAGGAATAATTTAACGGCTGCTGAAAATGCTGGTTGGCATGTTCTTTGGTTTGATTATGCTAACCCTGAAGAATCTGTAGAACAAGTTAGGCAGACACTTAAAGTGTCCTAAACAATTCTATCTCACTGTTTACTTCAGTAAGCTTTTGTTCATAAGCGCTTAGTTGCATACGAGTCTCAGCTATAATTTCAGCTGGTGCCTGATTGGTATATGACTTGTTGGAAAGTCTGGTTTTCAATCTGTTTATGTGACCTTCCTGTTGGAGTTTTCGCTGCTCGAGTTTTTTCAGATAACCGCGAGCTTTAGACGGATCAATACTGAGCCAGATATTAAATTTAGTACCGGTAAGCTTAAGGCCCTGCCCTTTTAATGTTTGATTGATCTCAGCTAAAACAGCCAATTTTTTAATAAGTGTTCGGTTTTTGTTTAAGAGATCATTGGGTTCATAACTCATAACTACGTTCTTTTCGTTTAGGCCGTGCTTGATGTATCTGATCTCGGAG
>DAHVAE010000099.1 GCA_027314795.1 Candidatus Saccharimonadota bacterium | reverse complement strand
CTCTGTGTTCTGAATATTTATTAGAAGTTTGAGCTTGCTAGGACTCTCTTGAATAACTGCAGGTGCAACTGCCGTGGTTGATGTTGATGCTTGATCAGCGGCAGCACCGGCCGCAGTATCCCAACCATCTTCATGATCCCAGCCAGCAGCCGGTAGTGTCATTGATATGTTATTTTCACCTGCCCATAGCCATGCTTGATATGTAGCTTTTTGCGATGATGCTACTGAAGCTGTATTAGTATTAGAATTGTTCTTGGAACTATTTGATCCGCTAGCAAGACCAATTATTAAAAGCACTATTACGATTATAATTGACGCTACTTTATGCTGTTTTGCCCAACTAATTAATTTCTTCATGGATTGTTCGTCTCCTTTCAGACGGGTACTTTTATTGTTACCCTGGCGAGACAAACATTAAGCTCACCGCCAGGCGGAGCCTTTCGACCCCTACACACCTTTCGATGTGCAACCGAAGAACGATTCCTGAACGATGAGCTCAGTATTGTTCTTCGGTTTTGATACCATGCCCAAATTGCTTTGGGTTTAGGTAACGCTAAATTGTATTTAACGCTTTGTGAGCGTTGCTAGGATTATAACATTTGAACAGTTAACAGGGTAAACTATATAGGATAGGGTGTAGGAGGATTTTTCTTCTTCTTATAGGTGTAGATTGTCAGCTACTGCCAGATTGAGCCTGCCTAAGGAGTAAAATCTTTCTGACCGAGTCGATGATGCTGTACCATCAGGACTTTTATAACGACAACCCCTGTTTCTGCAGTTCTAAATATTTAACGATTCTGGTTAATTTAGAGCATTTACTTCCTTAAATCGGTTCGAATCCCGCCTGGTCAATTTTCAAGACATTATTATTTAAGGTGCTGACTTGATACTAGTAACTGAGGGTGTATTAAGATTAATTTTTATTGGCGATTCTTTATAAGGCGGCTCACCCATGTTTGTCTATGAAAGTGTCAACTTGACAACTTTTATTCAGTTTGCTAGTATAGTTTATATGAAAACAATGACTACCGCTGACTTCAAAGCCAACTTTTCATCGGTTGTAGATGAGCTTAAGCATGGAAATAAAGTTGTAATTACGTATGGTCGCAAAAAAGTACCGTTAGCGACAATTATCCCGCAAAGTCAACTAGAAAAACCAAACCACTCTGTAAAGTTAGGGGACTTAAAGTCTCAAGGCTGGACCTATACGTTAAACGACTTTGAGATGACAGAAGAAGAGCTTATTAAATCGTGAATTATCTACTGGATACTCATATTCTGCTTTGGCTTAGACTAAGCCCTGAGAAATTGAGTCCGTTACACAAAAAAATTATTGAGTCATCTGAAAATGAAAAGTTCGTTAGCTCTATATCGCAATGGGAGATTAGCTTAAAATATGCTCTCGGTAAGCTAGAGCTTGGCATTCATACTCCAGATGAATTCCTAGCCGGAATTTATAAAATTGGGCTAAAGTATATCACTCCTTCTTCAGAACAATGGTCCACCTATTATTTGCTGCCAGAGATAAAAGATCACAGAGACCCCTTTGACAGGATGATCATATGGCTAGCTATTCAGAGTGGCATGACTTTACTATCTAGCGAT
>DAHVAE010000098.1 GCA_027314795.1 Candidatus Saccharimonadota bacterium | reverse complement strand
TTGATCGTTGTTATAGTTTTTCTTTTGACCTAGATTATGATTTTAAGATATGGGTCGAAACACCTAGAGACCTCACCCTAAATAGAGGTGTTGACAGATCAACTATGCCTAAAGATAAAGCCGAGCTAGTTTGGCGCCAGCTTTGGAAACCAATGGAGGATCGCTATATTAGCGACATAAAACCGCTTGAAACATCTGATCTGGTAATTGATGGGAATAAGCCATTTGAACAGCAGGCAATCTAACTAGCTAGAAATTATCAGTAATTTTTCAGAGCAAATTTGTTATACTATGAAGTAAGTTTTATGAGATTAAGTACCTTTCGGGTGGCAGGCTTGTTAAGGCTAAATGACACACCCAATTAAATTAGTAATCATGATCCCTTGTCTCAATGAAGAAGAGACATTGCCACTAGTTCTAAAGTCAATCCCTAAAAAGATTAAAGGTGTTGATAAAATTGAGATTTTACTTATTGATGATGGCTCAACAGATAAAACAGTTGAAGTAGCCCAGTCTTTAGGCGTAAAACACTTTTTATATCACACTAAGAATCAGGGCTTAAGTCGATCATTCCGTCATGGTTTAATTAAATGTCTTGCAATGGGTGCGGATATTATTGTTTTGACTGAGGGAGATAATCAGTATAAGCAAGAAAAGATACCCCAGCTTATTAAACCAATCCTAGACGGGCAGGCAGACGTAGTTATATCAGATAGACAAACCCAATCTATAGCTCATTTCTCATGGTCAAAGAAATTCTACCAACGTTTAGGTACTTGGGTCCTAAATAAAGCGGCAGGCTCTAACGTACCTGATGCCATCAGTGGCTTCAGGGCTTATACTCGTCAAGCTGCTATGCAACTTAACCCGATCGCAGATTACTCATGGGCTACGGAAACCACCCTTCAAGCAGCTGCTAAAAAACAAGCAATTGTGATTGTGCCCATTAAAACAAATCCCAAATTACGTGAATCTAGACAATTTAAGTCGCCTTGGCAACACATTAGAAAATCTGCAGTTACCATTATCCGGGCTTATTTAATGTACAAACCTTATGCTGTCTTTCTAACTTTTGGTGTTATCTTCTTGATGCTAGGAGGCATACCATTCATTAGATACCTGATATTTTTAGGTATAGATAAGAAGCCTGGAGAGCACTTACAGTCGTTAATACTTGGCATGGTCTTTCTAGTCGCTTCATTTTTGTCTTTTGCACTTGGAGTTGTCGCCGATCTAATTAGAATTAACCGAGTGTTAACAGAAGACTCGTTAGACTTAATTAAAAAACACGTGCTAGACAATAAACACTAGTTAAAGAACCAGACACTAGTGTCATAACTTTTATTACCCCTAACAACTATTTTATTAGCAATCTTTTTAGCAACTCGGTTGACCTTAATAGCCTTAGAGTTTTGGAAATACCAACTATTATCACTCCTGGAGATGTAGGTTAAAACTCCTCCACCTTGTAAAAACAACAGTACAGCTACACATGCAATAGCTACTTTAATGTGCATAGACTTTTTCTTGAGGGCTATAGAAAAAGCCTTGGCAAGTAGCGCTCCAGCAAGTAATAAAATGGGTATTAAGTATCGGCCATTCATGTTTTCAAGTACCGCAGTGTATCTATAAGTTGAGTAGCCTTGGGTAAATAAAGCTACGGCATAG
>DAHVAE010000097.1 GCA_027314795.1 Candidatus Saccharimonadota bacterium | reverse complement strand
TTATAGCAAACGTTTATGCTTATGTCAACACTAATATTAGTATTTGTCAAAAACGCTATCTTTTAGACTTCGTAGTTACTAATCTGGAATTAGATGGTGAAAAGCTAGTTTATCAGTATAAAGAGCCATTTGAAGCAATCAAAGACATGGTTGAAACTAGGAACTACCCCTGTCGAAAGTCTACCTGAATTACAGCTTCAATCTAATCCTCTAGGGGTTATAATTTAGACAAGCTAGTATGAATAATCACGAAACAGGCTTTACAAGCACTTCTTATAGCCCAGAAGAAAGAAGGCATGTGGCAGAATTATTAGACACAACAATTTCACCTTTTATGGGTAGTGTTTTTTTGACTGCATTAGACGAGTATTATCAGTTTAAATTATTACAGTCAGTAGAGATATATTTTTTAAATGATTTTGATAGATTTGTTGGTGGCGTTAATGCAGATGGTAAGCCAATGGTCGTTTTAGGGTTAAATCACGAAGTAGTAACACCGAGGTTGCAATCTCGCATAATACGACGATTTAGTTTACCCTTTAGTGCTGAAGACGCACCTTCCAATATTTTTAAGTTGTTTGTTTTTGCTCATGAACTAGGGCATGTAGTACAAGCAGATTCAAAATTTAAGGAGTTATTCGGTGAGATTGATGATACTATATATCAACCAGAAGTAGACTATGAAAGATATGTAGAAAGCGACCATGAAGCAAATGCAGACTATATTGCCGCTACAATTATTGCAAAATCAGAAGTTGGGATAGCTACAAAATACGAAGCACCACGCCAAAGCCCAATAAAGTGGCGCGAGTGGGCCACTGAGCATAAAATAAATCGATAAAACTAATTTCGTAATGTAAGTCTACTTTTCGTTGCTTTAAAACTGTATAGAAAGAACTGTTCGGTATATATCTGCTCAGCAATTAATAGGTCGGTTCGGTAGTATTTATTTCTGAACATATCTACTAGGCGGTACCGAGTATTTTTATTGTATTTCTAGGAATAACTTCAGCTTTAGTTTTATCGCATCAAGTTTACTTTCACTGATTGTGCCTAAAATCTGTTTTATCATGCTTCTGTCCAGTGTTGCTATTTTATCTGGCCGTATGAAACTATTGGCTACGATTGTGCCTTTGATAAAATCAGAATGCAGCAAAGGGATTGCCCGCTTACTATGGTATTGTTTGCTTGTAATCTGACATAAGACAATATCGTTAAATTCAGCTATACCAATAACTAAACATGGTCTTAATTTATTACTTTTTAAATCAGAGAAGGGAAAAGTTGCTAAAACTATTTGTCCGATTGATAAATTTTCCACGCTTCTTCTTCCTCGGGACGTAACCAATCTTTAGCAAATGATGCCTCTGAAGCTATTGCAAATTCATTGATATTTTTAACATTTTTCTTCGGTAAAATCTTAATTTCACCTCGTTTAACCTTTATTTCAATATCTTTTGTTATACCGCTAAGTATCAAAACTTCCTTGGGAAGTCGAACGCCTTTTGAATTTCCAATTTGAATAATAGTTGATTGCATAGTAATTACTATTGTATACACAATTACACTAATTGACAAGCGCTTTTTTATTAAAACTCGTCATGATCGAAGTTCTGAATTCTCGGACTACGGTGTACCACACAGGATTTAGTATCTAATACATCTTTCGATACGGTTCTGACATTTCTGTCGTTTTTTAT
>DAHVAE010000096.1 GCA_027314795.1 Candidatus Saccharimonadota bacterium | reverse complement strand
AGCTCGGGCACTTTTAGATAATTAGCTACTGCAACATGGGAGCCCATTATGCGTACTGAGTGGTTGCGGTATATGCCTGTGTTTTCAATAATACCGTTCATTAGGCGTAAGTGAAGACCCTTAATTAAACTCTCGTTAATTACAAAGGAGCTATTCTGCAATTCACTTAACAGCCAAATTAAAGCAGATTGATGGTTACGCGCCTCCAATTGCTCAATTTGTGTTCTATTAGTTAGAACTTCGTTGTCAAAGAGTACTGCTTTAGTGTCATCTAGGGTCATTGTACTACCCTCAATGACATTGGTATTGTAAGTAAGATGCAATATAAGCTTGTCAAGAACTTCCCTATCCTCGGTAATCTGAGAAGGCTTAATTTTTAATGATTCTACCTTTTCTTTAAGTTCATCAAGGTACCCCTTATCTAGGCTATCCGTACCTAGAATCTGGAAGTACATTAAACGAATAGCTTCTAATGCTTTCTCTCTCGGTTTGGTTTTGTTGTTTATCCACGAGTTAAGCGTTACAAATGAAACACTTAACCGCCTAGCAAGTTCTTCTTGCGTCCAACCGCTAGCATTCAATATTGATTTGAGTTGCTTAACGTAATTCATAACTTAATAAGTATATCAAAACTTTATAAAGTTTGCAAGGTGTTAATAGTTAAATTAGACGCCCCAATTTGTTGAATTGCCTGCATATACAAATAACCAAGCTGTTAGCAAGAGATATAGTAAACCAACAGCTGGTAAAATCTTTCTGCTCCATGGTTCCCTTATTACCCCCATAACGCCAGCTACTAAACCAACTATTAGTAATGGTGCTGTGAATAATATGAGTCTACGAGCATGTATGTTTGCAAAGAGCCTACCATGTTAAAACTGTCATCTAATTCAACCGCAATATACCAAACAAATATGTCTAGCAAGAAGCAACAAATTGAAGTATACCTAAATATAGACTTTTGAGATTTAGCTTTACTGACATCCATCTACTGAACATTGTAATTAAACTAAACATTGATGGTATATTGCGTTTCTGACTTCTCGTACGATGTACCACACAGGAATTTCGTCTGTAATACAGAGATGGATTTAGTTCTAACATTTTTGTTATATTCTGTCTTATTTTTAGTACAGATTGAAATCGATTCTAATCCCGTTCTCTTCTTTGTTTATAAGCCCCTATATGCATCCTTACGATGACGTACTCTAATGATTATAATTAGCAGTTCGTTTTTATAAATCTGGTAAATGATTCGATATGTACCTTGCCTTATGCGGTACACATTATTTGAGCCTTTTATCTTCTTAGACTCATCAGGCAAAGGGTTAGTGTATAGGTTGTTGATGATATCTACTACTTTATCTCTCAGCTCTTTGCTAGAAAGTTGACGGATTTCTTTTTGGGCAGAGCCCTTAATCTTAATCTTATATGAGGCCATCTGCTTTAAGCTCTTCCACAAAGGCTTTGAAATCTATAGCTGGTTCGTTTTCACGTTCTTTTACAGTCTGTAGGTCATCTAAGTCCTCGAGAACTTGCTCTTTTACGGCATCCTCTACTACTGCAGAAACTGTTTCACCACTTTCAGCAGCTCTTATTCTTAAAGCTTTGTAAATTTTGTCATTTAGTGTAATAGTTGTGCGCATATCTTCTCCTATTCTAGTAAATCCAGTATAGCATATATGCATCAGTGCATCAATATGTAGTAGTAATTGCAATTATTTCACTTCTTATTGCGTTTTTTGACTTCTTGGACTACGGTGTACCACACAGGATTTAGTATCTAATACATCTTTCGATACGGTTCTGACATTTCTGTCGTTTTTTAT
>DAHVAE010000095.1 GCA_027314795.1 Candidatus Saccharimonadota bacterium | reverse complement strand
AACCAATCCTAGTATCAAGCTGTTTTTTAGCGATCTTTTAGCGAAAAAGTTAAAAGCGGTAACCTTAGGCCTAGAAAATATTTTCATGCTGGGTTTTGCCGCGAATACGCTGAACACCTTAAGCCTCGTTATTTTGAATCTCTTTTTTGTCATATATGGATAGAAACAATTCTTCAAGGCTGGGTTCTCGGCTTAGTAGTGTTTTGGGGTGGTTAGAAACTAAGACCTTAAATAACGGTTCAATTGGACCATGGACCTGGCAGACTAACTGGTGCCCAGTAATCTTGACGTTACTGACACCTTTAAGGGCACTTACGTCTGGCGGCCTGCCGGCAAAGGTTGCCTCAACGCTCAGTGCAGACAAATGTCGCATTTGTTCTAACGTACCTAGCTCAACTAACTTACCGTCTCTCAATATGCCAACTCGATCGCAAATTGATTCAACCTCCTCTAAAATATGTGAAGATAAAAAGATGGTTTGGCCATTAGCCTTGGCTTCCATCGCGCATTCCCTAAAGGCCTGTTCCATAATCGGGTCAAGTCCGGTTGTTGGCTCATCCATAATTAGCAGATCAGCTCTTGTTTGCATTGCAGCAATAATATTAATCTTTTGCCTATTCCCTTTTGAGTAGGTACGTACTTTCTTCTTTGGGTCAAATTTAAACCTTGCGATCAGCTCTTTTTGGTATTTAACATCAATCTTACCGTGTATTTTACCAAGCAAATGTAGTGTTTCCTCGCCAGTTAGATTTGGCCAAAACAACGATTCGCCTGGTATATATGCTAAGCGCTTGTGGGCCTTAACCTTAGCCTTTTGACTATCCATGCCAAATATATATGCCACGCCGGCTGTCGGCTTAATTAAACCCAGCATGAGACGTATGGTTGTAGTTTTACCGGCTCCGTTTGGACCCAAGTAGCCGAGTACTTCACCTTTATTAACCTCTAGACTGAGATGATCTAGAGCAGTGACTTGACCATAATTTTTACTTAAGCTTTCTGTTTTTATAGCTAACTCTTCAGTCACAACAAGGCTTATTGTAGCTTAAGAATAAGCAATATAAAAGTTCGTGGGTTATAGCGCTTATGTTACAATTTTAGTTGATTATGGATCAATTCGGTAAATCTCAGAAAATAGTCATTGTTGAGGATAACGTTAACCTTGCTGAGATATATAAGACTAGACTAGAGATTCTAGGCTACTTAGTCTTGGTTGCGCATGACGGCATCACCGCGCTCAACTTAATAGAAAAAGAGTTACCTGATTTAGTACTACTAGACCTGATGGTACCTAAAGTTGCCGGTGATCAGATACTTGAAACGATGCGCAAAAGTGATTGGGGCCGTACCATACCGGTCTTTATAATCTCAAACCTTAATGAATCAGATGCACCCGCCGGCATTAGAGGCATGGGTATTGAAGGCTACGCAGTTAAAGCCAACTTGTCTAATGACCAGCTTGATCGGCTTGTAGATAGCATCCTAACTCCTCCAGACCAAAAAGAAGGAGATTCACTAGACTTTAACAATAATCCTCCACCTCAACCGGCGCCAGAGCCAAATACAGCACCGCCACAGCCACCACAAAATAATGACCAACAGCCTGGTTTCTAGCCAAAGGCTTTCAGTAGAGTTATCCGCCTATAATAAAACCGCGTCTGCGAGGGCGTGGCAGTTCCCCGCGTACTTTTCTTATGGGTTAAGGCCAGTAGTAAAGCTGCATTGCCGAATAGGAATACGGCCAGCCCAACCACAATCCCCAGACAAGTAAGTGATTCCAGCCTGTCATAGCACCTATCCTAAATTAGTGATAGTTGTAGGCCCAATTGAGGTG
>DAHVAE010000094.1:308-1855 GCA_027314795.1 Candidatus Saccharimonadota bacterium | reverse complement strand
GCTAAGGGCCTTAAAGTTTCGTCCAGCTTTTTTAAGGTCTAGATACCTGCCAATAACGTCTTCGATAGATAGCCGGCTCTTAACTTCGTCTTTTGCGTCCATTACATCAGTATTATTCATATCAATATATTTGCCAATAGTTGTCTAGTGTACGGTGCTTATGATTAAATATGGGGTAATGCAACCCGAACAACCTTACGTTAGCCCTGGGCCAGCACAACCCCCAACTCCTACTTCATCTCCAGAAAACCCGCAACCCAACTATGACTTTTTATATAGTCAACCAAAAAGGTCTCTTAAACTTCCTCTGGTTGGTAACTCTTTAGCTGGCAAGATTCTTGTTGGTCTTGTTTGTTTGCTGTTAATTGTTGTTTTATTCATTATTATCAAGGGAATTGTCAGCCCTTCGTCATTTAATCAATCAGATTACTACGTGTTAGTTGAACGACAAAACGAAATACTGCATATTCTAACTATAGACGTTACTCAGCAAAACGTTGGTCTACTATCACCGGCTGATCAAAATATAGCCGCTACTTCTAAGTTATCGATACAGACCGCCTTGACTAAAACCCTAATCTTTTTGAACGATTATGGGGATAAAGTTAACACCTCTAAACTAGCTACTGTTTACAGTAATTCGATAGATCAAACTTTAACAAGTTCTTTGTCTACTAATAGTTTTGACTCGACCTTTAATTCACTCATGAAATCCCAGCTTAATTACTATGAGCAAGATTTAAAAACCGCTTATGCAACAACTACCATCAGTAGCGGCAAAGCCTTATTAAGAGCTGAGTATTCTGAAGCTAAACTGCTTTATTCTGGACTAAGCTCGCCTAGTTCCTAAGACTCTTCTAAAACTAAATTATAGCTGTGATTAATTAAGCCTGTTATTTCGTTATTATCTAGTTGACCACTTACGACAATAGTTATCCATTGGTCTTTATTTAATTTATGCCCAGGCATAACTTCCTCGTAACGGTCTTTTAAAATAGCTGCCAGCTGCTTATCGCATCTGAGACTAAGTCTAAGTGGCTTCTTAGCTATTTCAATAATTGCAAACATCTTATCATTAATGCTAAAGACTGACAGTTCTTTGCCAAAAGGATGGCCTAGTTTACTGCCGGCCAAACTTAAAACATACCTTTCAACACTTTTATAATTCATGGCTTACAGGTTTTCGCTAAACCACTGCAGATAATACTGCAGTTCCGCAATTGAGGCCTGTATATCTTCTGAAGCCCGATGGATCTCTTTTTTTTCAAACTTAACACCATACTTGCCTTGCATCAGCACTTTAAACGAGCTGACATCTAGCATCCGATAGTGCAGCCTTAAATCTAATTCAGGCCAGGTTTTAGCTATAAACCGACGGTCATTATGGATACTATTGCCAGCCAGTACGGCCGGTTCATGAGGAAAATGCTCATCAAGTATATGGATTAAATCTTCTTCAACTTGCGTTGGAGTTTTACCATCAGCTAGTTTGCTTAAAATATCGTTTCGACTATCTGGAAAGTTACGCCACCAGCCACCTTTAGCCA
>DAHVAE010000094.1:0-298 GCA_027314795.1 Candidatus Saccharimonadota bacterium | reverse complement strand
ATCTGTTTAACGACTGTCTCGTGGGGTTGTTTGACTATCGCTTCATAGGTTGTCAGGGTTTTAAAGTTAAAGTCTGTGACTTCAGCTGCAACTTCAATAATTAGATCATTAACTGGATCTAACCCAGTCATTTCTAGATCCAGCCATATAAGACCAGTAGGTATCTGCTGCTTATCTATATTCACGCTTAAAGTATAGCTTAGATTTGTCTATCTAGCTTGAGCCATGGCGTCTGATAGCCACTTTAGATCTTCAAGTGCTTTTTCTAAAGTACCCTGAGGACCCATCTGATCAGCCA
>DAHVAE010000093.1 GCA_027314795.1 Candidatus Saccharimonadota bacterium | reverse complement strand
TTTCGATAGGCAAGGTCAACGCCTCGATAACCGTGGCAAACGGCAGCTACAGCATCAGCGGCATAAGCAACCTGACCGCAACGCCATCAGTGGCCCAGGCAACGACTCCGGTACTGCTGAAGAACCTTACCACGACACCACTTGCAAGTATATTTGCTTGGTGAAACTTAATAGCTGGCTCGCTATGATCATGTTTAAAATCACGCTTTAATATGCCACTTGCACGCCAACTATCTGAGTTTTCTTTAATTCTCGTAGTTGTATTTTATCATCACGGTATAAGCATGAGGTTTTGAACAGTGCTAACGTAATATTGGCGGGGTTCCAGGATAAGAAGATTGTTGGTAATACTGACCTTCAGGAGTTCATAGATAAAGCTCTGTTGCAGTGGCAGTCACTCGAAGCCATAGCTGGTAGATTGCAAGCTGGCCTGGAACCAGGATGACCTTATGTATCCAGAGATGCCATTGAAACCTACATTAGGTCAGTCCATGGCAGAAGAATTGAGTACCAATTAAAAGTCTTGAAGGCTGGGCAGAAAGCTAAGAACAAAAAGCGTCCTAGTACCCTACCACCAGGTGACCCAAAAACTTGAACTAGCAAATGACGAAGAACGGCGTCAGTTAATGATGTATTTAGGTACAAACTGGACTTTAAGCAACAAAAAAGTGGCTCTAACAGCTAGAGAACCACTTAATTACTTACATAAATCTACCCAAAAATCGGATTGTCGGGACATCGAGTAGGATTTTCGAAAATTGGCCACCCCTGTTCTAACAGTTTAATGTCGGTCTGGAGTTAAGATTCTACTCTCTACACAACGTCATTTTTGCTTAATCGAATACTGGCTAGTTACTGCCGACTAGTTTTAATTCTTTACCAAAAACACTTGCCACTTTACTGACCGTCTCAACAGTTGGGTTAGTAGTGCCGCTTTCAAGCCTAGCTACTACCACTCGGCTAACACCAGCTTTTTCAGCCACTTCTGTTTGAGTCATCTTTTTACCCAGACGTGCTTTTATTAGATCGTTAGCTAATCTATATTCAGGCTCTAGTTCATCGTAGGCTGCTTTGAACTTAGGGTTTTTCATTAGTTCTTGCTTGTGCTGCTTCCAAGTAGTCATAGTATATTTCTCCTCTTTAGATTGTATCGTACATGTTACATTGTCGTCAAGCTAAAATGTATCTTATATGTTAAGTTTTTCAATCTCTGCCTTACGCTCACGAGCAATTACCAGTTCTCTATTAGGGGTTGTTTTAGTTTTCTTTACAAAGGCGTGTAGTAAATAAATCCGTTTACCAAGTGCAAAAGCATAAAATATTCTGACTTCTTGTCTACCACGAACTCTAAGCTCAATTAAACCACCACCCATAGCTTTGGCATGAGGCATTCCTAATTGGTTGCCATGTTCTTCAAGTAAATCTAATTGACGACCAAGTTTAGCTTGAGCGTTCTCTTGCAAATTATCAATGAAGTCTTTTATAACATCTTGCCCACTTGCTGTTTTATAGTATGTTATCTTCCAACTCATAGGTTGATGGTATCAGCTCACCTCAGTTACGACAAGAATGAAGGCTATTACTTGTTGCCTAAATTAACTACCTGGACACCATATCGTTTTTTAATCTGCTCAAATGATTTTTGTCTCTGGCTGTAGTCTTTTGTCATTGCCCACTTCCAGGCCTTTGCATAAATTGAGTGAGAGTTAGTTGAACCTTGCTTGACTAGACTTTTAGCTGTTTCTACCCCAAGTATATCGACTAATACATCGTATAGAAATAGGTCTATATGCCTGTGCATATAGTAGTTAGCATGGGTATCAATAAATTTGTTGCCTTCTGGTGGATCAATTCCGTTACCAATAACTAGTCTATGAGCTAACTCGTGAATAAGGTT
>DAHVAE010000092.1 GCA_027314795.1 Candidatus Saccharimonadota bacterium | reverse complement strand
CGAGAGGAATTGATTAAAAAGTTAGGCATTGAACATGTCGATATTGAACAACAGGATATATTGCTTAACGATCTTGCTAGCACAGTATATTCACGCGTTATAGCAAAAGTCAGCGATAAATTAGGCGCTAAGGATCTAGATGAGCTTGGTCAATTAATCGACCGTGGTGATAACGACGCTGTTGAGTGGTTTATTAAATCAAAGTTTGATCATTATGATAAATTCGTAGAGGAAACTGAACAAGAAGTTATTGAAGAGATTGCTAACAATATACAAGTAATGGACGCTGTATATAAGGGCGAGAAAAAACCCTCAAGTATGCTAAATCTTTAAGGAGTTACAGCCAGTTCCCTATCTTTAGCTGGTTCTTCTTTGACAGGCATCTTACCGCCATCTTTAGGTGTTAGTTTAGCTTTAGGGAAATTAAAGCCAAAAGTACTGCCTTTGCCTTCAGCACTTTCAAAGATAATTGAACCGCCTTCTGCTAGTACGACTTTCTTGGCCATAAATAGACCTAGACCAGTGCCATCAGGTCTGGCCTTCCTAGCATTGCCAGCTCGGTAAAACTTATTAAATAGATGATGTTGATCGGCTTTAGGTACACCTATACCGTTGTCTTCTACTCTTAGTTCAACAGATCCTTGATTATCTACTAATCTAACATGGATCTTACCGCCTGATGGAGTGTAATATATAGCGTTATCTATAAAGTTCATGATAACTTGTCTGGTTTTAGTTTCATCAAGCATTAGGGTTGGGAAGATCTTTGGTTTATCGTAAGTAAGCTCTAGAGATTTAGATTTAACTGTTTCGCCAAGCTGGCTTAGTTCCTGGCTAATAATCTCAGCTAAATTAACTGGGGATAGTTCAATGATGAACTTACCAGTCTTTAGTCTAGATACATTAAGTAGGTCAGCAATTAGATAGACCATTCGTTGGGATGAAAAGAAGGCCTGGTTTAACATATCTTTTTGGGTTTTAGAGATCTTACCGACATCACCTTCTAGCACCATAGAAATATACCCTTTTACACTTGTTAGAGGGGTTCTCAGTTGGTGAGAAGCCATGGATATGAAGTCATCCTTGGTTTCATCTAGGGCCCGTAGTTTGTCGTTAGCTCGTCTTAGTTTTAGTGTTGCTTCATCTACTTTATCTTGAAGGGTAACGTTGAATTGTTGGATTTCTTCAAAACGGAGGGCATTTTGAAGTGATATAGCTATTTCATCAGCTGCAATTGTAAGTAGTCTTTTGTCTGTGTCATAATATATGGAAACAGATCGCTTATACCCGACAACAATATAACCAAGCGTTAGATCCTTAGTTCTTAGCCTAACTGCTACTGCATAGTTATTTTTTGACATACTAACCTTTAAAACCGAACCCGTGTCTTTTTCTAAGTCGTCAGTTACAAGTATATTATGATTATACGATTTTAGGTGTGTTAAAAGCTCTTTTTTATCAGTACCGAGATCTGAATAATTTTGCAGTAAAAGAAAATCAATGCCTAAGGGTTTAAGTGCTGAACTTATGATGTTTTTGCTAAGTTTTTGTATCTCTTGAGCACTAACGCTTCTTACTAAAACATCCCCAAGGTTATCAAGAATATCTCGTATATCATAAAAATCTCTATAGAAGTATTTATTGGTTAACTTATTAAATAGGTTACGCAAAGGCTGGAATAAAATTGCTCCAAAAAATGCAACAATTACTAATAAAGTTAAGGTCCTGGCTTTCAAAGAATTATTTAAAAATAGATTAGCAATTAAAACAGTTGGAACAATTAGTATTAGAGCAACTACACCTAGAGTCAGGATATAGGCAGCCGATCTTGCAACCACCAGCCGAATATCGAATAAGCGGTGTTTAATAATTGCATATGTAAGTATTAATACGAATACAAGAGTAAATGTAGGTCCGTATCTAGAGCTCGACCAATTATTGACTATTAGAGGTAAAAGTACATTTGAAATTACTGCAAAAATAGCATATAGAAATATAGCCCATGACATTATTGCTATTTGCAGTTTCTCTTTGGAATAAATGGTGCTCTTATACTGCTTGTATAATATTACTATCAATAAAATTAACGAATAAAAAACAAATAGTAAAAATAGATTGTATAAATAGCCTGTATTTATAGAAGCATTACTGCCCTCA
>DAHVAE010000091.1 GCA_027314795.1 Candidatus Saccharimonadota bacterium | reverse complement strand
GAATTTGCAGGTAGCATTAAAATCATTCACGACTATGTTAACTTCTTTAGTCCCGTGAACTGTTCGGTCATTGAGCTGCTTATAGCTAAGCGTAATCTTGTCTCCTTCATTGCGTACACGAACCCAACCGCCAACTTTCTCTAGTCGCTTATCTGGGTAATCGAAAATGCATCGGGTCATCAGGCGTTCGGGAAAGATGAGTCTTGCTCCTGTCAGCTTTAGTGCACGTCGTATGTCGATGGGGTTTATCGCTAGCCACTTTGCTTCAATCTCAGTTTGCATAGTCTAACTATAGCAAAAGATTCAACTGTGGCCCTTGCTGGTAAGTATCTGTGAAGCCTAAGGAGATATTGTGGTTGTATATTACCAAATTGGAGGGCCATCGTAGATGTTATCGCAACCACGATTAAAAATTATTCTTCTTCATTGAATAGTATCCATTCTCCCTCAGAAACTACTTCAATATTGTCGTCAATAATTTTTAGTGCCGAATTATCATCAACTGCATAGACTTTATCGGTCAAATTTGCTGCTTTTTTAGCAATAATTTCATTTCTTGCATTTGGTGCCCAGCGAGAATTAAGATGCGGTCTAAAAATTATAGGAGCAATACACAGTGTTTTGCCAGATGCTTCACCTGTTGATAAAGCCAAATCATAGTCTTCATCTTCAAAAGCCTGCAGGTTATTTTGGGCTTGTGAGCTAAGTACTAGACTGTCACCCATAATCATACTGCCAGCACTAATGCCAGCATATACTTTCGTCTTGAGCAGTTCAGGTAAAAGTTTGAATAATCCGCTTTTTTGTAGCCAATAACTTAAGTAAAAGGTATTAACGCCACCAACAAATACAATGTCTTTATCTTCCAAAGCTTCAAGAACTGCGTCAGGTGTAAGTGCAGTAAGCTCAATAATATCAACAAAGTAACCGCGTTCTTTGATGCGGTGTAAATCATTAATAAGCCATTCCTTATTGCCACGTTCGGAGTTTGCAGCCGTTGGGATAAAGCCAATCTTAGTATCTATTGCGGGTTTACCGACCAATTCTTCTAGTGCCTTGGCAATAGAATCATTAGTAATCCCACCCGACGTAAGTAGCAGTTTCATAATTTGAGTATAACAAAAAACAGAGGCAACTTACCCCTATTAAAGCATAAACGGTATTGGAGGGCCATCGTAGATGCTGTTGCGTCGAAAATTCAAGTTAGCAGTAATATCTTCACCTGACTCTATGTGTACCACAGTGATGGGCACGTCCATTAGCTTTAAGCAGATGCAGAGCTTAACTCAATAGGTACAGAACTTTTTGATAATGACATAAGGGCGTTCTTAGAGGCGGTTAATACTTCTACGCCAATTATACGGCCATCTTCTGAATAGTCTATCAATACATCTTCAGAGATTTTCTTACTTGATTTATAAGTAAGCTTTTCATTCAACTTGATGTACATTGCATCTACGGATTTATCATAGGTTATTTTCATAATTTATTACTCCAAAAAATACTGTGTAATTACTACAAGCTTATTATCCTCTTTAGTTACCACAACCTCAAGAACTTCCTTGCCATACCTCCTACTGTACAATTCTCGATCTCTATATGAACTTGAAACATTATCAGGTTTCTTTAACACTTCTAAGACCATAGTCTTTGTTATTCTTGATCGGACTTTTAGTTGGTCAATAGCGTGTTTGGAAAATCTTACTTCCATTCAGCTATGATATCATCAAAAACAAGGAGCTTTACTGGCGTAAAAGCATAAGCATTTTGGAGGGCCATCGTGGAAGCTGCAGCAACCGCAATCCAGGCAGGTCCAGGTAACTTTATAGTTGCTTTATCTACTGAATAGGTTCTTTATCATTTCGTAGTCGGGTCTTACTTCTTCTCGTATGTCATCAAACGATATTTTATTAAAAAGATCACGTTCGATTTTTTTAAGCACCCATTCCTTCAAGTCGTTAAGGCTAAGGCCGGACTTACCAAACTCCCAAACAGCAAACAAATAAAAGTTGGTTTGTAGGTGGGCTAATGAGTCTGCTGTAGCAAGTACGAGTCCTTCTTTGCTTTTAGGTCGTTCATTGCCATGACAGCTATGATAGCGAATTGCATCATCAACTACTAACTTGATTTCGTCTTCACTGTATCCATTTTGTTCCATAACTTCACGAGC
>DAHVAE010000090.1 GCA_027314795.1 Candidatus Saccharimonadota bacterium | reverse complement strand
TGAGACAAAAGTAATATCTCCTTTAGCTAATCTAGCTGCTAGTGCGTCAGTGTTTACGACTTCAGGCGGAACTGTACTAATTACTACTGCGCCTGACTTAATGAGTGGAATGGTTTTATCGTTTAGTAAGTTTTCTGTATCAGGAGTTTGAGCTACATTTACGGAGATATAGTTTGACTCAGCAAGGAGTTTATCCAGCTCTTTATATGTAAATGGTGACTCTTTTTTATTTCTAGACCAGTAGCTAACATTGGCACCAAAACCAGCAGCCAATTCAGCAACCCTACCACCAATACTGCCTAGTCCTACAACTCCGAAATTACTGTCTTTTAGCTCTCTGGCTGACATACCTTCAAAGTCATAATTACCAGCCTTACCACGCTTGACACCCTCTTCAAGCTGTCTCATTTGGTAAAGCAGAATAGCAATTGTAAACTCAGCAACAGCTTCCGTACTGTAGCCAGCTAGATTACATATCGGAATATTTCTTTTAGCGGCTTCATCAAGGTTAACTGTTCCGTAAGCAGTTGCAAGTATATTTATAAGTTTGAGGTTAGGAGCGGCATCAAAAATATCTTTGTCAGTCGGGACTTGGAAGCCTAAGCATAATACATCGCAGTCTTTTAGCTCAGCCATCAACTTAGGGTCATCACGATTCAATAACGCTTTGTTCTCGTAAAGGTCATCTAACTGCTTCCAGTATTTATCATCAAAATGGCTTTCAGCGATATTAACAAAAACTGCTTTCTTAAACTTCATAGCTATCTCCTTTTATGAACATATAATAACATCAGATACAAGCTAGCTCTAACTGGCTCAAAAAAGGTACTTAATAGACTTCGTAGTTTCTAATATGACATTAGATGGTAAAACACTAAGATTTACCCTTAAAGAACCATTTGAAGCTATACAAAATATATCAAAATCTATGAATTGGCTCCGGGGACTGGATTCGAACCAGCGACCTGGGGATTAACAGTCCCTCGCTCTACCGCTGAGCTACCCCGGATTATTCAAGGATTATATCTAAAAAGTTAGTATTTATCTATTCTTTAAGGCTATATCTATTTGCCTGGATTCATCTCTAGCTTTTAATGTTTGTCTTTTATCGTAACGTTTCCTGCCTTTAGCAGTTGCTATTTTTAGCTTTATATATCTACT
Source organism: Candidatus Saccharimonadota bacterium (assembly GCA_027314795.1). GTDB lineage: Bacteria > Patescibacteriota > Saccharimonadia > Saccharimonadales > UBA4665 > JAJZKE01. The sequence continues at coordinate 1,201 of DAHVAE010000090.1, read as the reverse complement.
GCTAGTCAGTATCTCTAAAGGAACGATGGTTCTACCCTGTTTTTTAGCTTCACTTAGAGCCTCTATTTCTTTTCTTTTAGCTAATAGTTTTCTGGGCCTAGTTTGATTTGATTCATCAATCTTAATGCCGGCAGATCCGGCTATTGTAGCGTTAATTAAGACTAGTTCACTATCTTTATTTATCGTGACGTACGCGCCTCTTAAATGACCGTGGCCCATCCTGAGGCTTTTCGCTTCTGCTCCGGTTAGTTCTATGCCCACTATTAATGAATCACCTAGTTCGTAATCGAATCTGGCTCGTCGGTTGCTAATGCTTTTAGCTTGATGGGCTTTCTTTGCCATAACAGGTACATTGTAAAGCGCTTGAGTCTAGATGACAAATATGAGACATTATGTTATAATAAGATTTATGGCAGACCTAGAGAGGCTAAATGCCTATTATAAATTTGATGACAAAGTTATATATGATGTTGGTCGAGCGGCTGACATTCAGAGAAATCTCTCGCTAAGTGAATTAGTAGCCAGATATAATGTGCCGGATAAGCCTGTGCATCCGCAGACTACCTATAAGCCATTTGAGGTGCTGACCCTAAGGCCTAATGGTGATTATGACGAACATCATGCCAGGATTTTACATACCGGTATGGCTATGGCAGTGGGTAATTCTTTATTGAGCGGCTTGCGCTTAATGGAGGCTGACCCTAGTTCGCAAATAATTATTGTCGGCAACCCAGGTGAATTAGGGCATAAATACGGCAAGGTTGGTCTACGAGGCCGACTAGCTATTCGTTTTAGCGGTGATTTAACTCCGGTTGTTGACCCATATTTAACCTATCTGGAAGAAATTGGGATAAACACAACAGAAGAGATTGGTTATTCTTGGGGCGCCGATAAGTCTGCTGCTGGTAGCATGCGTTCTGATGATCACGGTATAACAGTTAAGCGTGGCGTATGGTCCGAAGGGGTGTCGGTTATTAACCGTAACAGGGCTGAATTGCTTTTAGCTTTTATATCATATGGCAATGAAGAAAACAATTATATTCAAGCAGGTGGCGGTGAACCAAAGCCCACTCCATTTGATGACCTAGCCGCATTGAAAAATCTTAGTAAATATTGTCTTGGCTTAGCTAGGCCCACCAATCGGGCGATTGCCTATGTTCTAGCACGTGACGGATACTTTAGTCGTATTGAGCAAGCTCTT
>DAHVAE010000008.1 GCA_027314795.1 Candidatus Saccharimonadota bacterium | reverse complement strand
TAATACGCTTAGCAATGTCGGTTTAAGGGTTCGGATACTCGACGTCAGCCGTAAAGACAACAAGCTGATATTTTCCGAAAAAGAGGCCATCAAAGACGATATGCAGTCTCGTTTTGCTGAACTTAAAGTTGGAGAAATTGTTGAAGGCAGTGTAACTGGTGTGATCGATTTTGGCGCCTTTGTTAATGTTGATGGCATTGAGGGGCTTATACATATCTCAGAGATATCTTGGGAACGTGTAGATAACCCAAGAAGTTACCTAAAGGTGGGTGATAAGATTAAGGCAAAGATTATTGCTATCGATAAAGACAGGCTCAGCTTAAGCCTTAAGCAGACTACTGAGGACCCTTGGTTAGAGCAGGTCAAGGCTTTTAAGAAGGGTAGTGTTGTTGAAGGTAAAATAACTAGGATTACGCCGTTTGGAGCGTTTGTCCAGTTAAGCCCAAGCGTTGAGGCATTGGTTCACGTATCAGAGATGAGTGATGATGAAACTATAGATCCAGAGAAGCTATTTCAGCTAAATGAGAAGAAAGAATTTAAAGTGCTGGACATAGATACAGATAATCGTAAGATAGCACTGTCATTAAAAGAAGCTAAGTCTAAACCTAAGGCTAAGGCTACTTCGACTAAGAAGAAGGCTGCAATTAAGGAATAGCATGAAAATAATTAAGTAGGGGCGATTCAACCTAGAAAGGAGTGTCGATGGCAACAACAACCCAAATAGAAATAGACGACATGATAACCGTTGGCACTCTAGCTGAACGACTATCCATCCCTGTCAGCGGTCTGATAACTGAACTTATGAAGAACGGTGTCATGGCGACCGTTAATGAGAAGATTGACTTTGACACAGCGCAAATTATTGTCGAGGAACTCGGATTAGGTATTGAGCTTGTAAAGAAGTCGACAGATATTGAAGTTAAACACGCTCATAAAAAAACAAAGCCAAGTGCTAAAGCTATATCCAGACCGCCAGTTGTTGCAGTTATGGGTCATGTTGACCACGGAAAGACCTCGCTCCTAGACAAAATTAGGGGCAGTAAGGTTGTCGAAAAAGAAGCTGGGGGTATAACCCAACACATTAGCGCATATCAAATAGAACACAAAGGACGAGCTATAACTTTTTTGGACACGCCAGGCCACGAAGCCTTTGCAGCCATCAGGGAGCATGGTGCGCTGTTAACAGACATAGTTATTATTGTCGTGGCCGCAGATGAAGGTATTAAGCCTCAGACAATTGAGGCTATTCGATTTGCTAAGCATGCAGATGTTAAGATAATTGTCGCGATCAACAAAATAGATAAAGAAGGTGCTGATTCAAATCGTATTAAACAACAGCTCTCCGAACAAGAACTGCTAGTTGAAGAATGGGGCGGAGATACAGTGGTTGTTGAGGTATCTGCTAAAACAGGCCAGGGCATAGATGACCTGCTAGATATGATTCTACTTGTTACGGATATAGAAGATTTAAAGGCAGATATTGATGTACCTGCGAGCGGGCTAATAATAGAAGCACATATCGAAATTGGCAGGGGACCTATTGCCAGTGTGCTCGTTGAGTCTGGCGAACTAAGGGTCGGCGATTATATAGTGGCCGGAACAAGCTATGCTAAAATTAGAACTCTTGAAAATGACAAGAGTAAAAGTATTGAAATAGCTCAGCCTTCAACACCAGTTACTATAAGTGGCTTTAAAACATTGCCTGAATTTGGCGACGAGTTTGTAGCTTACGATAGCGAAAAAGCTGCAAGGGAAGCTACTAACCAGATGCTTAAGGATAGTAAGGATAATGCTTCAAGGTTAGATATTAGCAGCAATGAGTTAATTAGGCTAATTAACCGTAACAATGAGCTGCAAGAACTAAACGTTATTGTTAAAGCTGACGTCCAGGGCTCGTTAAAGTCTGTTATCGACAGCCTTAAAGCTCTAGATACCGAAGAAGTATCAGTTAGGTTCGTTGGTACTGGCGTTGGGCCTATCAGCGAGAATGATATTAGACTAGCAAATACATCTAGTGCAATAATTTATGGTTTTAATGTATACATTCCAGCAAGCTCGAAGCAACAGGCTAAAAGAGATAAGGTTACTATACGACAATATAACGTCATATATGAGTTAATCCATGACGTTAAAGAAGAGCTTAGCAGGCTACTAAGTCCAGAAATTGTTGAAACTGAGTTAGGCAAACTCGATATTAAAGGTGTTTTTAAAACTACCAAGACTGAAATAATTTGCGGTGGCGAGGTGGTAGCAGGTAAACTGCAGGTGCCAGCACTTGCTCGAGTGGTGAGGGGTAGGGAAGTTTTAGCTGTGGTAACGGTTACTAACCTTAAAAAAGGCCCTAATGACGTTAAGGATGTACACGAAGGCGAAATGTGTGGTGTAGATTTAAAGACCAGCCAAAAGCTAGATTTACAAGAAGGGGATAAACTCGAAGTCTTTACTCGTGAGACACTTGAAAGGAAGCTCTAGAGCTTAAATGGTACAATTTAAGTATGATTCAAATCAATGATGCTCTTTTAAACGAAATTGGTTTAGGTGCCTTACCTCAAGAAGAGAGGCGTGGACTACTAAATCATATCTATGAAACTCTAGAACTCAGAGTCGGTATGCGCTTAGCAGACCAGATGACCAACGAGCAGCTAGACGAATTTGAGAAGTACTTTGAAGCCAGGGACGATAAAGGCGCGTTTAGTTGGCTAGAAACTAATTTCCCAAATTATAAAGATATAGTCCAACAGGAGTTCGATAAACTAAAGGCTGAAGTTGCACAGTCTGCTCCACAAATACTAAGTGCCTCTCAAAATGCCCAAGCTCAAGTCCCACAAAGTATGGCGCCAATTCAACCCCTGCAACCATCACAACAGCCCTATACTGCACCACCAAATCCTGGTATGGGCCAAGCTCAAGCCCCACCGCCTCAACCCCCTCAGCCCTTTCAACAACCGTTTCCACAACCAAATCCACCAGCGGATCTGCCGGGTTCTGGCTCTCAGCCACCTGCAAGCAATCCACTTTAGCTAAATATCTTGGAACCGTATCCTCTTATAAACTCTTGGCCGCTCATGGTCTTAGCACCTGATGGTATTAGCTGGTCAACTACTACTAAGCCATTATTACAATAGATACCAAATGACCCATCATGCTTTACGAGTTCACCATTTTTCCCAGATCGGTTTTCAAAATGGGCCTTAATTAAGGTCAATTCTATATAGCCTATATTAAAGCGTGCTTTTGGCCACCCAGCATAAGCTCTGATTTTTTTGTCTATTTGGGCCCAAGACTCGTTCCAGTTGATATCACCATCTTCTTTAGTTATTAGTTTGTCATAAGTCGCACCATATCCTGGCTGATCTGAAGGGGTTAAATTACCTGCAACAATAGCCTCAATACTTTCTAGCAGCAATTTTTTACCCAATAAGTCAAGTTTATCGGCAATTGCCTGCTTGCTCTCATTAGGGCTAATTTTTATTGATCTCTGTTTATATATCGGTCCAGCATCCATGTCTGCAGCTAGTTTCATAATAGAAACCCCAGTTTCGTTTTCGCCATTTAAGATTGTGCTCTCAATTGGTGTTGGGCCTCTGTGTTTAGGCAGCAGTGAAGGATGGATATTAATTATGCCTATTTTAAAGATGTTTAAGACTTCAGGTGGCACAATCTTGCCATAGGCAGCAAGAACAGCCATATCAACGTTATAATTTGCAATCTCAGCGACTGACTGCTTTAAGCTAGCAAACGATTTTACTTCTATGCGGTTTTGTTTAGCTAGTTTTACGATTTCTAGTTTATCACTATACTTATCTAATTTTTGAGCGATGATTAAGGCTTTGATTTCGAAACCTGCTTCAATTAAGCCATTAAATATTTGAGCTTTGGTTGTAACGCCTGTAGCTAGTTTTTCGTTACCAAAGAATAGAATTTGCTTGGACATCTACTTTATAATCAAGTTTTTCTAACTTGCCTTTGGTGTTAAGTCTGTAGAACGCTTCGTTCATATCCTTAATCTTGTCGATAAAAAGGATACCTTCTGTATGATCAATTTCATGCTGAAAGATTTTAGCTAGAAAGCCTGAAGCTGTTAAGTTAACAGTTTTACCGTCGAGATCTAGCGCTTGGATTTTGACTTTAGCATACCTGGGCACTTTACCGTACACGTCCGGAACGCTAAGACAGCCCTCAAATTCTTCGACAATATCTCCATAAAGCTTAATGATTTTTGGGTTTATATAGGCAGTGAAAGATACGTTTTCTTTATTATCTAAATCATCTCTGATAATGATTATTCGCTTTGGCTTATCTACCTGAATGGCTGCGAGCGCTACGCCGACTTCATGATCTCGGCTTTCATCCCAGCTGATTGTTGCAGATGTCATATCGTCAACAATTTTTCGTATGCTTTCAGTTATCTTATTGACCATTTGTGATTTAGTTCTTAGGTGCTTATTTGGCAGCATAATTATGTTGTCTTTAGTCATGATTAGCCATAGTATAACCAGAGGTTGCAATAGATAGCAACGTTAGAGTAGGTCTACTGGGTCAATGTCGTATGACCACCCTGAAGGCAATAGTCCAATAGCCTGAATAAGCTTTTGTCTGTTTGTTGACTTTACAACGAGTTGCCATTGGTATTTTCCTTGTTGTCTTTCATGGAATGAAGGGGCGGGACCCTCAATATGTAACCCCTGCATCTTAGATAAGCTAGCCTTTAATTTGTCCCCTGCAAGTTCAGCACTTTTAGCGTTGGACCTTCGGCAGGTGAGTTTAAGCAAGTTATAAAAGGGAGGGAACTTAAATTGATTTCTATCTGCAATTTCCTTGTTATAGAAGGACTTATAATCCTGTTCCATGGCCGCTTTTAAAAGCTGACTTCGGGGATGATAGGTTTGAATAATGGCTCGACCATTGATGTGACCGCGATTAATTCTACCAAGTACCTGAGTAATCAATTGGAAACTGCGCTCTTCGGAAGTGTAATCCGGTAAGTATAGGTTAGTGTCGGCCTGAAGGACGCCAACTGTAGATAGTTTGGGTAAGTCGAACCCTTTAGCTAATTGTTGGGTACCAATCAGTATGTTAACTTCGCCTGATACTATTAATTTGTACTGCTCACTGATACTGTCTGCCTTAGGGTTATCAGTATCAAACCTGCGAACATTAGCATTTACAAACAGCTTATGAACTTCATCAACAACTGCTTTAGTCCCAACCGTTGTATAGAGGATTGAATCGCTATCACAGTTCGGGCAGATTGACGGCACAGATCTATCATAATAACCACAACCATGACATCTTAATTGATGTAAATCACCATGGTATATAATCGGCAAATTACAATTAGGGCAAAGATCTTCCCAGCCGCATTTTTCACATAGGATTAATCTTGATGTGCCGCGTCGGTTTAAAAATATTAAGCTTTGTTCTTTGTTTGATAATGATTGTTTTATAGACTCTATTAACTCGTTACTTAAGATATGCGAGTGAATAAAATGATCTCGATCTTTAAGGTCAATAATGCGTATGTCTGACCTTGAAGAGGGATTTTTAGCCAGTGTCTGTAATTCAATTATCGGTCGAGATTTAGCATTAGCTAAGAAATAATCACTGATTGAAGGAGTGGCTGAGCCCAGTATTAATTTAGCCTTAGCAAGCATTGCTAAGGCCGATGCCACTCTGACTGTTTGATAATGGGGCATTTGCTCTTGTTTGTAGGCGCTGTCGTGAACCTCGTCGATAACAATTAAACCAAGGTTTTTTAAGGGTGAAAAAAGGGCAGAACGTGGGCCGACAACTATTAACGGCTGATCTGAGCTTAAAGCCTGCAACCAAGCTCTTTGCCGTTCTTTAGGGGTTTGTTTGGAATGTATGCTTAGCACAATTTTCCCAAAGACATCGTGGAAGTTATTAAATAGCTGCGAGGACAAACCAATCTCAGGCGATAATATGATTACTGATTTACCACTTTTTAATGTTTCGATGGCAGATTCGATATATACCCTTGTTTTGCCCGTACCCGTTCGACCATGCAGCAGGTAAGTACCAGCACCCTTCATCTTTTTGATAGCCGCTTTCTGCTCAGAATTTAAAGGCGGCAGTTCCTTAGCAGAAATTTCAAGTTTGATGGAACTCTGTAATTCAAGCTTATTTGTTAGATTCGCAGGCATTAACTGCTGAGTTATTGCCCCAATGGGGGCTGGATAATACTCTTTTAGCCAACTTGCCAGCTGAATGGTTGTGTTAGGTAAAACCGGCAAATTATAGACATGAGAAATGGGCTTAGTTTTGAAACTTGGCTTAGTGGTCGATCCAACAATAAAACCTAGAACGTACATATTTTGTAGTTCAACTTTGACTATTGACCCATCTAGTAATTTAGACTCAGAGCTGTAGGTTAATGGATCTCTAGAGTGATAGCGGTTTGATCTTACCCAAACTAAGTAATAGAACATGATGTAATTATATTCTACTTCTAATAACATTGTTGTTATATGCAAAAAGTTGTTTAATTTTTTGTCAAAATAAGATAAGATAGTTGTAATAAAGGTTTGGACAATATATACTTAAACTCGTTGTCCTTATAACAATGGAGCATATGTTAGATATCTTTATAACATCTAGAGTGCGTAGAAAGATTATTGTCATTTACGCTAAATACCCAGACTTTAAGACACATGTTAGGGGTTTAGCTAAACTTATTAAAGAAGACGCTGGCAATATTCAACGTGAACTTAAAAGATTAGAAAAAGCTGGCTTTTTAGTCGCCGAAAGGCAGGGCAACACCAAGGTTTATTCTACCAATAAACAATTCCCAATATTTAAAGAATTACAAAGTATTGTGTTAAAATCACAACGTACAAATCATAAGAGAGTTACTGGATGATACAAGTTACAAGAAAAGATTCCCGAGAATCTACAGAGAATTTAATTCGCAGGTTTAATCGAAAAGTCCAGCAATCTGGAGCAACGGCTGTAGTTAAACAGAACCAGTTTTTTGAGAAGCCAATCTCAAAAAGAGAACGTCGACGCAAAGCGATTATTCGTCAAGAGCGTAAGAATGCTAAGTTTAATAAAGTTGGACCGGGGCAAAAGTACTAAATGATCGAAGCGCGTATAGAGCGAGATTTAAAATCTGCGATGCTCGCCCGCGACAAAGACAAGATCGAAACACTAAGGGGCATAAAGAGTGTCTTTTTGTATGCTAAAGTAGCCGCAGGGACAAGGGGCAGTGAGTTATCTGATGAAGAAGCCGTAAAGTTACTTCAAAAAGAGGCAAAAAGGCGTGAAGAAAGCGCTGAGTTATATAAACAGGGGGGTGAGAGCTCAAGAGCTGAGAAAGAGCTAAGTGAGAAAAAGCTGATAGAGATATATCTGCCAGCTAAATTAAGTGAAGTTGAGCTGGTTAATATTGTTGAAGAGGTTATGCTGAGTAATGTAGGGACTAATATGGGACAAGTTATTGACGCAGTTAAGACTAAAACTGCAGGTACAGCTGATGGGGCAGATATTGCTAGAATAGTGAAGGCTAAGTTAGAAAAATGATTATCTTAATGGGTGTTGCTGGAGCCGGTAAGAGTCTGCAAGGTAAACTATTTGCTAAAGAACTTAACTACCAATGGGTATCTACAGGCGAGATATTTAGGGCCGAGCTTTCCGAGGATCGCCAGAAAGACTTATTGGCTGGCAAACTTCTAGATGATACAGAGGTTATTGCTATAGTTGATAGAAAGCTTAAGAATTTAAAAAACGTCCAGGGGATAGTTCTAGATGGTTTCCCAAGAACTATTGTTCAGGCCGAATGGTTACTTGGACAGGTTAGACACCAACGTTTTGATCTTAAAGCGGTTTTTAACTTGGTGGCAACAAGAGAAGTTGTTAAAGCTCGGCTTCTTGCCAGGGGTCGTTCAGACGATAACGAAAAGGTTATTGCTGAAAGGTTTAATGAGTATGAGAATAAGACAATTCCAATTATTAACTTCCTTAAAGAAAACAATGTTAATGTCCAAGATGTTGATGCTAACCAAATTCCAGAAGCTGTCCACGAAACTATGATGAAGCTTATATCTAAATAACGCCAAAACTATGGTTACTAAGCCTAAGAAGCCAAGTGAAATTCGAGCCATGCGCCAGTCTGGTAAAATGTTGGCGACAGTATTGGATCTGTTAGTTAAGAAGGTTGAAGTAGGAGTAAATACTAAAGAGCTGGCTACTATTGCCGCTAAAGAACTAAGGGCTTTAGGTGGTGAACCGAGCTTTTTGGGTTACCAAGGTTTTCCCGATGTTCTATGTGTTTCTATTAATGACGAAGTTGTTCACGGAATACCAAACCCTAAAAGAATTCTTAGAGAAGGGGATATAGTCGGTTTAGACTTTGGCGTTACTTATAACGGGATGATTACAGATTCAGCACGTAGTGTCATTGCTGGCAAGCCAAAGGGTGAAGTACACGTAAATTTACTGAAACGTACTGAAGAAGCTATGATGACGGGGATTTCTGTAGTAAGGTCTGGTGTTAGAACAGGAGATATCGGTAACGCTGTCCAGGAGTCACTAGCAGGATATGGCTATGGCATAGTGAGAGACCTAGTTGGTCATGGAGTGGGTCATTATTTACATGAGGAACCTAACATCCCAAATTATGGCCGAGCAAATACTGGTCCTTGGCTTGAAAAAGATATGACAATAGCCATCGAACCTATGGTTACTTTGGGGAAAGAAGCAGTTAAAGTTGCCAACGATGGCTGGACAATCTTAACTGTTGATGGCAGTTGGTCAGCTCATTTTGAGCATACTGTCTTAATAACTGACGAAGGTGCAGAAATACTAACTGCTTTAAATAGCTAATTTGCTAGATCAGAAGTACAAGCGTTATACTACTCCTAACATGAAACCTGATCATTTTGTTGGCCTGGATATAGGTACGAGCACCGTTCGTTGTGTAGTCGGAATGTTTGATCAAAACGGAAGCAATACCCCATCTATAATTGGCCATGGTAGTGCGCCGAATCAAGGAATGAGAAGGGGGACTGTTGTTCACGCCGAAGAAGTTTCGGAAGCGATACTTAAAGCAGTTACAGAGGCCGAGCGGATTTCTGGTGTCTCAATAAGACAGGCAACAGTTAATGTTAATGGAGCACATGTTGAGGGTATGAACTCGCAAGGCGTAATTGCCATTAGTGCTGCCAATAGAGAGATTACTGTCGAAGATAGGCTTCGAGTTGAAGAAGCAGCGACTATAGTAAATTTACCTCAAAATAGAGAAATCGTTCAGTTCTTTGCGACTAACTATAGCCTAGATGGCCAAAAGAACATTAAGGATCCTGTTGGCATGCATGGCGTTAGGCTAGAAGTCGATGCCCACATCGTAACTGCCGCTACACCAAACCTTAGAAATCTAGACGCTGCACTAGACAAAGCTGAGCTTGCCGTTTCGCACCATACGGTTTCAAGCCTAGCGGCTGCTGAAGCAGTATTAACTAGACAGCAAAAAGAAGCTGGCACACTGCTGCTAGACATAGGCGCTGGCACAACTAACCTAATTGTTTTTGAGGACGGTGAAGTACAGTATGTGGCGGTGATTCCAATTGGCGGGCAACATGTAACTAATGACCTGGCTATCGGACTTAAGACAGACCTAGATATTGCCGAAGCAGTGAAGCTTCAACATGCTGGATTGGGAGAAAAAGGCAAAAGTTCATTGGTAAACGTCAAGCTCAATGATAAGACTGAACAATTTCATGGTGATGAAATTTCTATGATAGTTGAAGCTAGACTTGACGAGCTTTTAGATTTTGTAGAAAAAGAACTACAAAAAATTAAAAAGGCCAGAAAATTGCCAGGCGGGGTAGTATTAACTGGAGGCTCATCTAAGCTACCTGGAATAGCAGATTTTACTCGAGAAAAACTTCAACTTTCATCTAGGGTTTCTAAGTTAGAGAACATCGGAGGTTTAGTTGATACAGTTGAAGATCAAGCCTATACAGTTGTTGTTGGTTTAATGCTGCTCGATATGTTACTCTTACCAGCCTTACCGCCAACTCATATAACTGCTGCTGAAAACGCCAAAGGTCTGCTAAATTCACTGTTTAAACGAGCTAAAGGGTAGTAGTAAAACCCAAGTATTTGTTCGCTATAATGGATCATTTTTTGGTCTAAACAAAAAAATTGGTCAGCTCGTTTGGACTAGCTTGATATATGCGTTATACTACTTTCTATAAATTGTTCAGTTAGAGGTAATTAATGTCACAAGTAGTTGAACCAGCTATAGAGACCTTCGCTCAAATAAAAGTAATAGGCGTGGGTGGAGCTGGGGGAGCCGCCATCAACCGAATGATTGATGCAGGCATTGAAGCTGTCGAGTTTATTGCAATCAATACAGACGCACAAGCGCTTCATCATTCTAAGGCTAAAAAGAAAATCCATATCGGCAAAGATACAACCCGTGGTTTAGGAGCAGGTGCCGACCCGGTACTTGGTCAGAAAGCCGCCGAGGAATCAATTGATGAAATAAAAAAGGCTATTGAAGGCGCCGATATGGTGTTTGTCACCATTGGTGCTGGTGGCGGTACAGGCAGCGGGGCTGGTCATATTGTTGCGAAAGCTGCCAAAGATTTAGATATTTTGGTAGTTGGCTTCGCGACTAAACCATTTGCATTTGAGGGTGAAAGACGCCGAAAAAATGCTGAAATAGCAATAGAAAAACTGCGTGATGCTGTCGATACGTTAATTATTATCCCTAATGATCGCCTGCTGCAAACCATAGACAGGCAAACACCCCTACTCGAAGCCTTTAAAGTTGCTGATGATGTTCTAAGGCAGGGTGTTCAAGGTATATCTGATCTGATAACTGTTCACGGCTTAATTAACCTTGATTTTGCAGATGTTAAAGCAGTCATGGTTAATGCTGGTACAGCTCTAATGGGCATTGGCCGGGCTAGCGGTGAAGACCGAGCAGTGAACGCTGCTCAACAAGCAATAGAATCTCCGCTACTAGAAGTATCTATTGACGGCGCAAGAGGCATTCTGTTTAACGTCATAGGTGGTAATGACTTATCAATGCATGAAATCAATACTGCTGCCGAAACCATTACTTCTGCTGCTGATCCAGATGCCAACATCATATTTGGTGCAACAATTAATGAAGACCTAGAAGGAGAGATGATAGTAACTGTAGTGGCAACCGGCTTTGACGCATCATACTTTGCCGACAAGGAAAGAAAGAATAAGAAGAAGTCAACAATATTATCAACTGCCGGCAGTGGCTTAACGGATAAAGAAGAATCAGAAACTGAGACTGCCATTGCAGATATTAATATGGACCTTGATGAAGATAAGTCAGAGGTAGAATTTGGCAGTGGTGACGGTTCAATACCAAATATTTGGTCTATAGATGAAGAAGCGGAGACTGACAATGACCAGCAAAAAGACGAAAATGGTGAGCATGGTTCTAAAGAACATAAGGAAGAAGACGAATCAATAGTTACTTCTTCTTTAGAAGAGGATTTAGAGAAACCATCATTTCTACGACGACTTTCAAAGAGACGAAAAAATTCAGATTCTGACCCCTCAGATAGCAAATTGTCATAAAAAATACACCAAAAAATGTATTGCCAAACGCTACAGCTAGAGTTATATTATAGGCACTAAGCACTATATATAGCAGATAGCTAAACAAAAACGTACTTAGATAGTTCTTTAAATAATATTGTTCTGATGTGATTGGCTTAATTTAGTCAGTTTTACATAAGGAACTAGGAGGTCGAATGAAATGCAGTCAGTGTCATAGTGATGACATTAAAGTCATCGAATCGCGCGATGTGGCAGATGATCAAGCAATTCGTCGACGTCGAATGTGTGTAAAGTGCGGTTATCGCTTCACAACATACGAACGAGTAGAGAGACCACAATTAATCGTTATAAAAAACGGTGGTCGTAGAGAGCTTTTTGATCGCGCTAAACTACTAGGCGGCCTTTATCGGGCATGCGAGAAGACCCAGGTATCTAGTGTTCAGCTAGATCAGCTAGTTAGCCACATAGAGCAAGAGCTATATGCCTGTGGCGATCAAGAAGTTAGCTCAGCTCGGATTGGTGAATTAGTTATGGATCAGTTACCAAAGCTAAGTGAAGTGGCCTACGTTCGTTTTGCCAGTGTCTATAGAAGGTTTAAAGACATAGCTGGCTTTGAAAAAGAATTAACGCATATCCGTCGTCGGCAAAGCGTCAAAGCCTGAATGTTTTTGACAGTTTTCTCCGGTAACTAAACACATACTTTAGGTGTCGTAGAGAGCTTACATGAGGTAACACTCAACAAACTCTAACAAAAATAATATAAAAACCATGACAGTGTAAATGAGGGAGTGTGGTTATACTGTCGTTAATAAAGATAAAGCGAGGAAATAACAATGGGACAAACAACCAGTCAGGGTGTGGGTCGACTTTTTACCCCCAAAAAAAGCCGAGCATACGACCAATTAAAATGGGTAAAAAGAGATGCGATTATTGAGAATCCTCTCACCAGCAAACCAGTTTTTGAGCAAAAGGGTGTTGAATTTCCAGATGGGTGGTCACTAAATGCTATTAATATTGTGGCCCAGAAATATTTCACTGGAACACCCGGGACTCCGGACAGGGAGTCATCATTAAAAGATTTAATAGACCGAGTAGCTGATACGATTACCAGACAAGGCCAACAAGTAGGCTACTTCGAGTCAGCTACTGAGGCTGAGGATTTCCGTGAAGAGCTGAAGTATATGCTGGCAACTCAAAGAGCAGCTTTTAATTCACCAGTTTGGTTTAACATTGGCGCTAAAGGCCGATCACAGCAAGCTAGTGCCTGCTTCATACTATCCGTAGAAGACACGATGCCCTCAATACTCAATTGGTATGTTGAAGAAGGCATGATCTTTAAGGGCGGTAGTGGGTCAGGTATTAATATTAGTCCGATTAGATCTTCCGTAGAAGTACTTGGTAAAAGTGCCGGTACTGCAAGCGGGCCACTTAGTTTTATGCGTGGCGCAGATGCCTCTGCGGGAGCTATAAAGAGTGGTGGTAAAACTCGCAGGGCAGCCAAGATGGTTATCTTAAATATAGACCATCCTGATGTAGAGCAGTTTATTTGGAGTAAAGCTATTGAAGAGCGTAAGGCTCGTGATCTTCAGAGTATGGGTTGGGATATGAGCCTGGATGGCAAAGACGCCTTTAGTGTCCAATACCAAAATGCCAATATTTCCGTTAGGGTTACTGATGACTTTATGAAAGCCGTAGAAGCCGACAAAGACTGGGAGCTCAAGGCGGTTACTAATGGCAAACCAGTTAAGAAACTTAAGGCTCGCGACTTGTTTAGGCAATTCGCTGAAGCTGCCTGGGAGTGTGCTGACCCTGGTATGCAGTTTGATAGCACCATTAACCGTTGGCACACAACTCCAAACGAAGGTCGCATCAATGGCAGTAACCCCTGTAGTGAGTATATGCATTTAGATAACTCAGCCTGTAACTTAGCGTCAATTAACTTGCTTAAATACTTAAATGAAGACTTTAGTTTTGCTATTGAAGAATTTAAGCACACTGTCGAAATAATTTTTACAGCTCAAGAAATCCTAGTTGGCTACAGTGAATATCCAACTAAGATGATTACTAAGACTGCTAAAGCATACCGTGAACTAGGGATTGGTTATGCAAATCTAGGAGCCTTACTAATGGCCCAAGGGCTTCCTTATGATAGTGACGAAGGACGTGCACAGGCTGCTGCAATCACGGCTTTAATGACAGGCTACTCTTATGCTGTGAGTGCTAGATTGGCTAGACAAGTCGGCCCATTTGCCGGTTACAATAAAGATCGTGACAATATGCTTAAAGTTCTTCGCATGCATCGACAAGAGATTTCAAAAATTGATGCCAGTTTAGTAAGCGAAGAACTGCTAAATGCTGCAGCTAGTGCTTGGGATGAGGCAGTTGAGCTAGGGGAGCTATACGGCGTTAGGAATAGTCAGGCTAGCCTGCTTGCACCAACAGGCACCATAGCTCTAATGATGGATTGTGATACTACTGGGATTGAGCCTGATCTTGGTTTAGTTAAAGTTAAAAAGTTAGTTGGTGGCGGCACGATGAGCATTGTAAATCAGACAGTTCCGCGAGCTCTGAAATCTTTAGGCTATAGCGACAAGCAAATTAAAGAAATTATTAGCTATATTGATGTAGAGAAGACTATTTTAGGTGCTCCTCATTTGAAGACCAAGGATGAAGCTGTCTTTGCCTGCTCAATGGGCGACAACGCGATTGGCTATATGGGGCATGTAAAGATGATGGCGTCAGTTCAGCCATTCTTGTCAGGTGCCATCAGCAAGACAGTTAATATGCCAGAAGAAGCAAGTGTTGAGGATGTTGAACAACTACACCTTAACGCGTGGAAAATGGGAATTAAAGCCGTAGCTATCTATAGGGACAACTGTAAAGTTGCTCAACCGCTTAGTATGGCTAAAAAAGAGGGTGCCGAGAAGTCAGAAGAGGCTTCGATTGTCGAGGAAGACAAGATCATCCTAAAAGGCGCCGTTCGTAGAACTTTACCTAAAATTAGAAATAGCCGAACATACAAATTCCAATTAGCGGATCTAGAAGGCTACTTTACTGTAGGTGAATATGAAGATGGCACACCTGGTGAGCTTTTTGTTAACGTTAGCAAACAAGGGTCAACTCTGTCTGGTTTAACGGACTCCTTCGCAATAAGTGTAAGCAATGGCTTACAATACGGTGTTCCACTAAAGCGTTATGTTAAGGCGTTGAGAGGCACAAGTTTTGCACCATCTGGGATTACAGATGACCCGGATATACGAACTTCCAGTTCGGTTATTGACTACATTATGCGTCGTCTAGCTTTAGACTATCTAAGCTTTGACGATCAATTAGAGCTAGGATTAGTAACTATTGAAGATATGCCGGCTAACCAACTGAGT
>DAHVAE010000089.1 GCA_027314795.1 Candidatus Saccharimonadota bacterium | reverse complement strand
GCACTGGAACTACTAGCAAGACGGGCTGGCGTTGACCTAGAACAATATGAGAGAAAAGGTAAATCTAGTGTCTCTAAAACCCGACTTTATGAAGCCTATGAAGTTGCCACAAAGTTCTATCAGGTGCAGTTTAGCGCTAATAAACTGGCCTACCACTATGTGTTTAAGCAAAGGAGTTTTAATAAAGATACAGCCCTGACTTGGCAAATTGGCTACTCACCAAATACTGGTGATGCTCTCAGTAAGTACCTCAAACAAAAAGGCTTCTCGTATCAAGAAATGCAAATTGCTGGTCTCATTATCTCAAGGTATTCTAAGTTTGTAGATATGTTTCGTGGTAGATTGATGATCCCACTGGCCGATAGCCAGGGTAGGGTAATTGGATTTACCGCTAGAGTATTACATGAAAATAGTAACGAGCCTAAATATATCAACACACCACAAACAGTGCTATATGACAAAAGCCGTCATATATTTGGACTACACCACGCCAAGGAAGCTATTAGGGCTTGTGGTTATGTAGTTGTTGTTGAAGGCAATCTTGATGTTATATCTTCACATCAAGCAGGCATTAAACAGGTAGTTGCGACTGCTGGAACAGCACTAACTGAGCAGCATCTTAAAGGACTGGGGCTATTAACTAAAGACATTAGATTTTGTTTTGATGCAGACTCGGCAGGGCTGGCAGCAACTGAAAGAGCTATTCCACTAGCTTCTAAGCAAAACCTCAATGTATCGGTCATTACCATTCCTAAAGGTAAAGACCCAGATGAGCTAATTAGAACAGAGAAAAAGGCTTGGCAAGAAGTAATAAACGAGCCAACCTATGCCATTGATTGGCTAATTAATCATTATGCTCAAGAAATTGACTTAAAGAGCGCTCCTGGCAAGCGTCGATTAAGTGATTTAGTCCTGCCAATAATATTTTCTTTAAATGATGACGTTGAAAAAGACCACTATATTAACCAACTATCTAAATTGCTTGAAGTCAATTCATCCTCACTGCAATTAAAGCTTCAAAGAGTTTCAGTAGATAAACCTAAAGTTAAATTGCCAATAACACAAGAACTTCAACCAATAGATAAAAATGAAATTGAAAGACTAAAAGTGCAAGATAATTTCTTGGCATTAATGCTCGTACACAAGAAGTTAAGACCAGAAATGACGGTGTTAAGTGACGAAATGCTGGTTAGTGAAAATGGCCATAAGCTATTTAAAATCCTAGCTAATAAGCCTGAACTAGATATTAAAAAAGACTTATCACCCTTTAAGGAATTAACAGATTATGTTAAAATAGAATTATTACTCTATGAGGAACTCTACAAGGGTTTAGATGTTAACGAGCTTAAGTATGAAGCGGCTCGTCTAAAAACCAGATTGGTAGAAAGCTATATTAAAACTCAAAAACAGACAATAACTAAAAAACTTCAAACTTCAGATAATGCATCAACCAGGAAGTTATTAGAGAAAGCCAAAAGATTAGATCACTTACTTAATCAAGTTAAAGGGAAGGAAGATTTTAATGCCCAGAAAACCACGAGTTAAAGTAGAAGAAAACGAAGCAAACATTGAGAAACAACGAGTACAACTAATTGCTAAAGCTAAGAAAGAAGGGCATGTCGATCAAAGAGACATCTTAGCCCTATATCCTGACACTCCGGAAAATGCTGAAGCCCTAGATTCATTGTATACAGATCTAGCCGATGCTAATATTGAGATTGTATCAGGGGACAGCGATGATGTTACCTTAGGTGATGAATGGGCTAGCGAAGATAGTGATGAAGAGCTAGCTAATGATACAGCTGTCTATCTTGACGATGACATAGCAGATGACTCAGTCAGATTGTACCTAAGAGAAATTGGAAAGATTCCTCTGCTTTCTGCTGATGAAGAGCTAGAACTTGCTAAACAGGTTGTGGCAGGTGATATAGGCGCCAAAGAGAAGATGGCTGAAGCCAACATGCGTTTAGTTGTATCAATAGCTAAAAGGTATGTTGGTCGAGGTTTAGATCTTTTAGATTTAATCCAGGAAGGTAACACTGGGCTACTTAGAGCTGTCGAGAAGTTTGACCCTGATAAAGGCTTTAAGTTTTCAACTTATGCCACTTGGTGGATTCGTCAAGCTATTACTCGGGCTATCGCTGACCAGGCGAGGACTATTCGTATTCCAGTTCACATGGTCGAAACTATAAACAAACTACTACGTACCCAAAGACGTCTAACCCAAGAACTTAACCGTGAGCCAACTAACGAAGAAATAGGTCAAGCCATGGAAATTGATGTAGACAAAGTCGAACACATCATGAAAATTAAGCAGGACATTAGCTCACTCGATGCTTCTATTCGTGATGATGAAGAGGACTCAGTTTTGGCTGACTTTATTGAAGATGAAGATACTATTTCTCC
>DAHVAE010000088.1 GCA_027314795.1 Candidatus Saccharimonadota bacterium | reverse complement strand
TTTCAAATACCGCCTCTTGAGAGGAGTAAGTCAGCTTGTCTATTATTGCGGTTTCCAGCAAAGTGTCCGTGCCTTCATAGCTGTGAGACAAACCTAAATTAGCTATCCTAACTATCATAGATTCGTAATCCATTCCCTTATTTAATTCGCAAGCTTTTGGGAAAGAACCATAACCGCTTATTAGGCTTGGTATAAGATTGGTTTCTAGAAAATGAGGAGTACCAGCAGCATCTAAGCGAATATCTATACGCCCATAATCGCGTGCACCTAAGGCTATAAAGGCATCTAAAGCCAGCGACATTACTTGAGATTTAACTTCATCATCGCAAACTGCTAATGCCTGTTCAACATTTGATGATTTGACTTTACTGCTCAATATACGACAGCCATTTTTATCCGGTGGAGCAACTAGCTCTATAGGCATAACACAGTACTCATCTGAAAATTCTTCTTTAAGTATAGCCACACTAAATTCTTGACCTGTTAAATATCTCTCGATTAGCGCGTCGGAGCGCAGTACAGTATGGATTGAGTGAACCTTTGATCGCAACTGCTCGAAATTATGTACCACAGAATCACTATCGACACCAAGCCCTCCGCCACGATTTGCAGGCTTAACAAACTGCGGAAATCCAATAACAGTATTGTTGCTTGTTGGGTATTGATTTTGCTTAATGACGCGGTAACCAGGGGTCATAAGACCAGCCTGCAAGACTCGTTGTTTAGCCATGGGTTTATTACGCCCAAGTTCATGAGCGGCTTGGTTGGAACCTGTATATGCAATACCGTGGTCATCTAGATAGTCGCCTAACCACACCTTGTTAGGATCAGAATGTCCAAGCATTAAGTTAGCTGGGACGAACTCCATGCCTATGAAAACCAAATCGGGTTTTTTAGCAGTTAGCTTTTCAAGGTCTGATACTTGGTTAATAATAGTCACTCCCACTTTTGTAAAATATTTAGACAAAGTGTCAAATATAGCAGCACAAGAAACCTGGCTCAGTGAACTAAGCCCTTTTGTTGTGGAACGCACAATCTCAATATGTTTATTATTCTTGATCATATATGTAATTAATAGTTTTGGGTTTGGACCCAAAACCTTTCTTCTTTAATATACTAAGAGATCTTAGTAGGTTCTTCGAAAGCCACCGCCACCGTGCGGTCTACCGCCGCTTGGACGTCGGTCTTCCTGTGGTCGAGCTTGATTGACCATTATTGCCCGGCCGCTTAGTTCTTTGCCGTTCAAGTTTTTGATGGCGTTTTGACCATCCTTTAGTTCTTCCATCTCAACAAAGCCGAAACCTTTTGATTGGCCGTTGAACTTGTCTTTTATAACTGTCGCGCTTAATACCTTCCCCTGCTCTGAGAAAAGCTGTTCGAGTTCCTGATCTGTCACGCTATACGCTAATCCACCAACATAAAGTTTCATTGCCATAGTATTTATCCTTCCATTAGTTTACTGCTCGCGCTCATTATTGCTGCTCGCGAAGATATTTAGTTTGAGACTATTTATGACAACGGCGAGGTAATATTAACCACTTGCTAAATAATAGTATAGCAAAGATATCCTAAAACCTATACAGCGCTGTCATTACTCCTTACATCAGCG
The DNA here is from genome assembly GCA_027314795.1 of Candidatus Saccharimonadota bacterium. Lineage (GTDB taxonomy): Bacteria > Patescibacteriota > Saccharimonadia > Saccharimonadales > UBA4665 > JAJZKE01. Next base: position 809 of record DAHVAE010000088.1, on the reverse strand, counting down.
TATACTTAGATGAAATGTATAAATTCATCCTAGATGAAACCAATAATGACTACTGTATATACATAAACCTCATATCTTCACCTGCGGGGCGCTACTTGAGCCGCCGACCACACGTTATTGCGCTAGTTAGAGAGCTGCTTGCTAACAAAAAGCTACACGGCAGGAGGGTTATTGTTGAAAGAGATTTAGGCCGTAATATAGGCACGACTGACATCGTATCGACAAGTGACAGTGACAATATATATTATGCCCAGCCCCTAAAGTCTGAGACTTATTCACGTTTCGCCAAGAACAGGTACGCTCAACCAAGCAGCTTGCTGACAATAATCGTTGTTCGCGATAGTGATGGCAACTACGAGGTAACTGATACCTGGGTAGGCGCTAACCACCCAGCTTTTCCTGGCGATAAATATGCAACCATAGATAGTAATGACTATTGGAAAACTCACGCACTGGTTCAGGACGCTCAGATAATACAGTCTAAATCCATCACAAAAACTTGGCCATATTAAGCCATTCATTTTGCAAAGCAATGTTTGTCTGGCTTTATCTTACAAATTATGCTATTGTTGAGTAATTGTTTCTAATGAATCCGATAGGGTAATGATTGAATCGATTTTCATTGTAGGCAATCGATGCAGTCATTATTAAATACAAAGGATTCTTTTTTTATGTCTCAAAAACAAGCATATCGTTTTGGCCATACTGGTCAGACTAGGCAATCGTATACAAGTCATGGTTACTCTCAGCAAAGAGGTCGTCAGCCTAAGAAGGCCTATATTCATCCCTCAAAGTTTATCCGAAGCGCT
>DAHVAE010000087.1 GCA_027314795.1 Candidatus Saccharimonadota bacterium | reverse complement strand
AGATTTAAAACCTCATTGGTGTTAGCTAGATTTTGAGCCTGATCAAGAACACTAAAATTAGCTTGTCCGTTATGGCTAGCTAAAAGGTTATTGTATATAGCCTTGGTTACGTCAGTTGTTTGTGATGGGTTTTTCGGCTTAACTAATATCTCATAGGTTGTAATAGTATTATTAGTTAATCTTTCAGAATTAGCATAGGATATAAAAACAGCCTTATTAAAAGCCGAGGAGCTACTTAATGGAGTGGCTGGGAATGGATTTAATATGCCTTTCACAGTATAGGCTTGGCCATTAATGATCAATTGCTGGCCAAGTGGTACGTCCTCGTTAAACAAGTCAATCGCGGCTTGATTGCCAAGTACCACACCGTTATTTTGAGTATCAAAAGTTGTTAAAAAACTACCATACTGCATAGTGTTATTAACAATGTCGGCAAAGTCTGGATAGGTCCCAATAACCAGTCCGCTTTTATAACTAGTTTGATTGCCCTTAACGTCAGCAGACATGGCACTTAACGGCGCGATCTGGCCAACTCCTTTGGAGTTGGATACTCTAGATATGTCCGTATTAGACAGCGAGCCGGATACATTCAAACCAGAAAGTAAAGCCAGACTATTATAACTAGAACCATTAAACTTAATATCACTCGGTTGAACTGTTATAACGTCATTACCAGTTTGATTAATATGCCCGCTTATTTGCTGCTTAACGCCTTCAGAGATAGCCACCACCGTAATAACAGCCGCAACCCCAATAATTATCCCGAGCATTGTCCAAAAGTTACGAAGTTTAGTACGCCTGACAGCGTCAATTCCAGCTTTAACTTGGCCTTTAGTTAAGGAGATCATCTTGCAACCTTATTTTTATCTGATACCTTGCGGTGCTTCCTGGTTTTCCTTCTGATGGGCGGTTTAGATGGGATGGCCTTCATTAGAGCCGACACACCTGCTAAATCATCCTCAACAGTTTTAACCGGCAAGGTATATAGAACCTGCCTGGCTCTCAGCGCTACACTACCAAAAGCTGTCTTCTCATCATGGATGATAGCGCCATCGTGCATGTAAACTACACGGGATGCATACCTTGTTAACTCTGGGTTATGGGTAACAAATATAATTGTGGTATTGGCGCTCAGATGTATTTCACTTAATAACTCCATAACCAGTCTAGATCCGGCACTATCTAAGTTGCCAGTCGGCTCATCGGCTATAATTAGCTTAGGGCTGTTAACTAAAGCGCGAGCAATAGCTGCACATTGGGCCTGACCACCACTAAGCTGATTAGGGTAAAAATACTCACGACTTTGGATGCCAACCCTCTCAAGTATGGCACTAGCTTGCTTATTTCTTTTGGCAACAGGCATACCTTTATAAGCTAAGGGTAGGGCAACGTTTTCAAGCACAGTAAGTCTATTAAGTAGATTAAAAGACTGAAATATGAAGCCAATTAAATCACGCCGGAGCTTAGCGGCTTGGTCGGCTCGAAGTCGGGCAACAGACCGCCCTTCAAGCATATAACGACCGTTACTTGGTCTATCTAGCAAACCAATAACGTTCATAAGTGTACTTTTACCCGATCCACTAGGACCCATTACCGCAATAAACTCACCCTTTTCAATAACTAAGTTAACTTCGTCGAGAGCCACAGTAGTGGCATCGCCGAAGCCGTATAATTTAGATACGTCTTCTAACTTAATTAAAGCCATTGGTATTATTAATTTAAAACCTTAGTTGTTAAAAGTGCAAGGGTATATTCTAATATTTTTAGGGACAGTGTCAATTATCTGTTAATAGTACTTTAAATAAATGTGACTGGTTGCTAATATTAAGCCTGACATGATTGTGGAGGGGTCGCCTAGTGGTCTATGGCGCACGCTTGGAAAGCGTGTAGGGCAATAGCTCTCGAGGGTTCGAATCCCTCTCTCTCCGCCAGATAGATTATAGAACTTTTTACAGAGTCAAAGACAATGAAAGAGGTAGGGAGGACTTGTTAAAAGCCCTGTTTTTATCTTAAGGGCTAAGATTTTATCTAAGCCCACCTGGGTCTGAAACTGCTGATTTGCCCTTGAAAACCCAGATTTTGTGGAACTTTTACGTATTTTTTAGTTCTATAAATTCTTGAAGTTGGCTTGCCACCTTTTCGGTGGGTTGCGCACCTGAAATGACATGGTCTATAAGCTTATGTTTTCGCAGCTCTCGTATATTAAGTAGCTCAGCATCAATCCAGGTACTCGCATCGCCATAGTTTTCTGTTTTCATACGCTGAATACTCCTTCGTAGCAATTCACCTTCCTAACTTCTAGAAGGATAACCGAGCAATCAGCTTTTTTTGAACTGTTTTGTTCGTTCTGTACTCATATGATTATCTAGCAACATTACTTCTTTCATATCAATGGCAGAACTAAGAACTTTTGGTGTAATTACGTCCTCTTTATAATTCAAGTCTTTAGGCCATGTTCCGCCGTTAAGTTCCATGATCCCATCTTCCATCTCATA
>DAHVAE010000086.1 GCA_027314795.1 Candidatus Saccharimonadota bacterium | reverse complement strand
AGGCGCTTATTAGTCTCCAACTAGATGATTTAACGATTCGTGGCCTGTAAATAGCCGGAGCGTGGATATCTTTCAAAGTTCGTACTAAGCAGGATTCTTATCTATGGTTGTTTGAGCTGCAAAAGCTTCATTGCTATAAAACGCACCCTTGTTATTGTCATATCTCCAGTGGTTTTTGAGCGATTCTATGAGAGTATTGAGCTGTTCAAGGTCAATCGCCCCTACTCGACTAAAGTTCTTTTGCTCAGTTAGACCAAGGACAATACAACTCTAGATTATTAAATTGCTTAAAGTCCTTAATATTTCGAGTGACCAAAACAAGATTGTGTTGTATACACTGTGAAGCTATGAGAGCATCTATGATTGGAGCTGTCTGCCCTTTTTTAATACTAGTTGCCATAAGTTTTGACCAAACTAGTGTAGTAGCCAAGTCGATAGCAAGGATTCGGTTGCTAAATGCTTCTATTATGTCGGCAGTATGTTTCTCAAGTCGTTTATGTTTGGCTGTGTCTGCAAGCAATTCTATGCCTTTATAAAGTTCGCCAAAAGCTATACAAGAAACGTAGAGTTCTGATGTTTCAGCGTGATTAAACCATTCCATAAATCCTTTATTTGGTTCTGGCTTATCAACTTCGCTAAGAGCATTTGTGTCTAGCAAGTAAGGCATAATAAATACTAAATTGACTGTTCGCTTGCACGACCCGTTGGAGATTCATCACGAGTTAAATCTAACTCATGGAAGCCGCTATTATGAAGTAATTGTTTGAGATTTTTGCTGGGTTTAGTAAGCTTTTGGTACTCTTCGTAACTAATTAATACAGCGGTATTACGGCCACGCCTACTTATAATTTGAGGGCCGTTAGCAATTGTAGTATCTACTACTTCGCTAAGTTTATTCTTTGCATCTTGTAATTGCCATGTCATAGTTTAATTCTAGGCTAGACAGTCTAGCTCGTCAAGTTTATTTGCTAGGTTGACTACTCGTAACCTTGTTAACCTTTAACGGCGTATGTACATTTGTATAATATAAGGATGGAAGACAAAGTATGAAAACAAATTCCCGTATTAAAAAGTGAGGCAATAGCCTCGCCGTACGAATTCCCAGGTCTGTTATCCAGGATTTGGCGCTATCTGAGAACAGCGCTGTTCAGATTACTAGTAACGGAGTAATAGCTACGATTCAGCCCAAAAAGCGTAAGAAAGTAAGCCTTGATGAACTTGTAGCAGCTATTACACCCGACAATATCCACAAACAGGTTGATTGGGACAAACCTGTTGGTAAAGAGGTATGGTAGCGGATCACATACCAGACAGGGGTAACGTAGTCTGATTGGACTTTAGCCCACAACAAGGGTACGAGCAAGCTGGTATGCGTCCAGCTATTATATTGTCGCCCAAGAGGTACAACAAAAACTATAAGTTAGTGCTTGCATGTCCAATTACTTCTAAGATAAAGCATTATCCATTTGAAGTAAGAATTCAAGTGAATAAGATTGATGGAGTTGTCCTGGCCGACCAAGTCAAAAATCTTGATTGGACAGTGAGAGATATGTCATTTGTCGAACAAGCACCCTATGAGGTGCTTGAGCAAACGCAAGAACTTATTGAAACGTTATTAAGAAACTAGAGTTCACTCGTCGGCGGCTGTTAATTGGTTTGGGCTACAAGGTTCATGTTGTTTAAGCCCATATTCCAGTAGTCTTTAAGGGAGTTCAGAAGCTTTTCTAGCTGTTCAAGGTTAATCGCTCCTGCTCGACATTGTTGTATATCTATAATTACCGGTGATCTGCGTGCTCTACCTATGTACGCTGTAGTATATGAATAATATAACCATATCAATAAACGAAGATGATCTAAAAAAGCTCGTGGTTTAGCTGGAAGCAAGCATATCAATGTTAATAATACGATCCGAGATTGGATTAGTAATATAACTCAAGCAAAAAAAGAAGACATATAGGTTAGACTAAGGTCTTTGAAGAGATACAAGCTCTCTTTTACTCGACCAAAACTTAGATATTACTTATAAGAGTTAAAACGTCGTTATATATCCTTACCAAGAAGCCATCAAAACCGCCGATTAATACTAGGGCGATAATTATAAAAAAGCCAAACCTTTCGATGCTGCGCATAAAATCTTGTAATGGTGCAGGAGCAAAAGCAAAAAGTACCCTTGAGCCGTCAAGAGGAGGTATGGGTATAAGGTTAAAGACAAACATTATAACGTTAAGGTCGATAAATATCTGTAAATAGTTGCCTAATGAGCTACTAGCTACCCCTTTAAGGATCAAAGTGCCTATAATCGCCAGAGCCAGGTTAGAAAGCGGTCCAGCTACTGCCAGCAAAGCAGCACCGTATTCACCATATTTAACCCTATCCGGGTTAAAAGGAACCGGTTTAGCAGCCAAGAATGGTACACCAAATAGTAATAGTGTAATTAGAGGCAGAATTACTGTCATTAAGGGGTCAATGTGCTTAAGCGGGTTAAGACTTAGTCT
>DAHVAE010000085.1 GCA_027314795.1 Candidatus Saccharimonadota bacterium | reverse complement strand
AGTTACTTGATATATTAAGCACGAAACTAATGCCGCCTAATTTAGGCGGCATTTCTATATCTTGCCCGCTATGAGGTCATCTTCGAACTCAATAATGCCTCTTATGTTCTCTTTATAGCTACTGACACTCGGGAAGTTGAGCTCGTTAATATGTAGCCAGACTGCGTCGATTAGTTTTATTAGGCGGTCTTCTAGTTGTTTGTCATACTCAAGCGGTATTCGATACTTGCTGCTCTCAGTTAAGCTCGGCAGGATAAAGTCTAATCTAGCACCTTGTATCCGGTAGCCTCTAAAAGCCGATGAGTTTTCCACCAGTAGTTTGTAAAAATATAGCTGGTTACGATAAAGATACATCTTAGCTTCACTGGTCCACCCAGTAGCGCCTTTACCAGTTTGTAGTCTATTATTTCAAGCTGTTTGTTGTGTTTATCGATGATTAACTTATCGACCGTACCAGTAATGCGATGCCCGTTGATGACTTCGCCTTCGCCCCTAAAGTCATATTCACTTTTATCTAACTTAGATAGGTCGGCTTTATTTAATGCATAAAAAGAAGTTAGTGCATCGATGCCTTGGTCTTTAAGCCTGCTGTAGTCGTGAGGCATTAATCGATGCTTATCTAGGTTAGCGACATATTGATCAATTAGGGCGTCCAATGTCGGTAGCTTACTGTTAAGAGTTAATTTTGTTTGGAGCCAATCAACGCTGGCGTGGATAGCGTTGCCGTAGTCCATATGAGTAGTTGTGTAGGTTTTGTATTTTAAAAATGCTTTGTCGTATAACGCTCTTGGGCCAGCTCGAGTGACATCAATAAAAGTCCTTAGGTCGGTAGCGCTTAGGGCGTAGTTTTCTATACGACGCCTAATTGTTTCTTTGAGATCACTAGGTATTTCAAGTTGACGTTCGGCTTGTCGCCAGAGTGGTATCAAATCAGACGGAGTAGTCAGTTTTACTAAAGTGGGCTGTTGGTCTAAATATTTAATGGGCGTAGTTTCTTTGCCTTCATAGCTTTTATCGTATTTAAGAGTTGTTAGTTTAGTTTTAGCCCGGGATAGAGCTACGTAAAGCAATCTCAGCCTTTCGTCATCGGGATCATCTGCCCTTTGTCGAATATATTCCAGGTTGGTCGGCAAAGACAATTTACCTTTGTCTGTTTTTGGCCCCCAGGCTTCGTTAATGAAAGAAATTAAATAAACTGAGTCGAATTCTCGGCCTTTAGCACCATGTGCACTTATAAGCTCGACCTTGGCGTTATTTTGGACATACTTCAGTTCACCTACTACTTTTTCGTCGGATAGTAATAGTTGGTCAATATATTCAATTAAGTCCGTAATCATTAGGGGCTTTTGGTTGTCGCCGTTAAACTCGGTAAACTTTTGTTTAAGAGTGATTAAGTTTTCAAACAGTCTACTGACAGTTAGATCCCCTGCTTTTGAGTAATAATGAAGGAATGGCGAACGAGTGGCAACTTGTTGAGGCTCGTTAAGTTTAACATCACTTAGCCCAATTAACTGATCTAAGATGAAGTCATAGCGATAACTAATACCGTTGGCTGCTAGTTTTAAAAGCATCAAGGCTACTGTTTTTAGCTTGGAGTTTTTTAGCATTAACTTTAGCCAAGGTGCTCGTTTTTCATGAGCTTGCCAGGACAGCAGCCAAATATCTTGAGCTGGTAATTGCCAAAAGTCATAATTAAGTACTTTTGCCAGCAAGCTGTCGGTTAGGCTATCGTTATGGTCAGCTATAGCTACTAATAGTCTCATAAGCGTTATGATTTCATTGACCTTTGGCTCATCAAGAATGTTTTCACGCCGTTCGTAGCTTATTGGTATGTCCTTAGCTAAAAGATAGGCCGAAGCTCTCTCTAGGTATTTATGCTCAGGTGCGATTATAGCAATACTTCCCTCCTTAGAGCCCTTTATGTCATTAGCTAGCCAGCTATATTCGTCTATCTCATTGTTGAAACTTAGTGACCTTATTCGGCCACTATTCTTAAAGTAGGGCTGAAAGTCTTTAGATACGTTTTTTAGAAGTTTAGTGACCCTTGATTTTATTTGTGCAGAGGTTTGAGTGGATAAGTCGATTATGTCTTGAGTTGAGCGGTAATTAGTTTTAAGGGTTATGACTTTTACGTCCTGATAGCTATTTACAAAATCTAGCATATTGGAATGCTTTGCTCCCTGGAATGCATAAATTGCCTGATCATCATCGCCGACGGCCATAACGTTTGGCTTGCCTTCATTGGCCTTATTGTTAGTTAGTTGCTCAACTAATTCAGACTGGGCTTTATTGGTATCTTGGTATTCGTCGAGCATGATGTATAAATACTTCTCTTGGAGATTAAAGCGTAATTCATCGTTTGATTTTAGGCTGTTAATGGCTTTAATGATCATATCGTCGTAATCGTATAAGCCTTTGCTTATTAACTCTTGCTGATACTGATCGTATATATTGGCAAGCTGATTAAGCTTATGGGCCTGATGCTTGCCAACCGCGGTGAAGAGGTCATTGCCGTTTCGTTGTAAGTACTTATTTTTCCAA
>DAHVAE010000084.1 GCA_027314795.1 Candidatus Saccharimonadota bacterium | reverse complement strand
TTGTATCCGCTGCTGCCAAGCTAGAGTGAAAAGCACAACCATAAGAGCAACAGCTACTAGCAGGAATTTCCAACTTTTAAACATACCTCCTAGAGTCGCCATATTAATGTTAACCTCCGATAGCCTAGCTACCTTTTACTTGTCTATATTTTATCACGAGCCGTATCGGGCAGCTTAAAGAACAGGCTAAAAGCAGCCCCTTTATTTTTACTGGATTTTACTTTAACAAAACCATTAAAGTCCTGAGCTATTGACTCAGCAGCTAAACTTAAGCCCAGCCCGAGCCCAGTAGAGCTTTTAGTTGAGTAATAGGGCTTAAATATCTTAGTTTTATCTACTTCATTAATGCCGCTACCGTAATCAAGCACACTAATAACAAGATATTCTCGTATCGAATAGTGTTCAACTAATATTTGCTTGTCTTTTTGATTGTAGCCATCATATGCATCGATAGCGTTAAGGATAAAGCAGCTAATAATCTGCTTAAACCTAATTGGGTTACCTATTAAAATACTGTCTCTAGAAGTTTTAGTTTTAAGTGTTACAGATTGTCGAGATGCAATTGGCGACAAGTTTTTAATAAGGCTATTTAACTGTTGATTAACATTAAAAGGTTTTGGTTGCACTGATAAGTTTTTAATTAGTAAACGGGCGTTATTTAAATAGTCGGCCATGAGCTTTATATTGGCGCTCAGTGAATCTAAACTAGCAGGGTTTCTGAGACTTACGTACTTATCTAAATTTAGACTAGCGGCCGTTAACGGACCGCTTAGTTCATGGATTAAGCTTAGTAAGTTCCTGTCCCATTCCGAGAAGTAGCATTCCTCTGGTTTAGTTTTAGATACAAGCCCAGCCTTAGTCATTATTCATCCTCCAGCCTATAGCCAATACCGTGGATGGTGGTAATGAGCTGTCTGTTAAATGGCCTATCTACTTTATCCCTTAACGTCTTAACGTGGACATCGACACTATTTGACCAGGGCTTTTTCGGTCCTCGCCATATTTGGGTAACCAGCCTTTCTCTGTCTACTGTTTGGCCGACATGTTTAACTAAGAAGTCTAAAATAGCGTACTCTTTATGTCTGAGCGTTATGTTATGGCTGCCTTCACGAATTACGCTCTCACTGGCTCTATCCAGTACTAGTGAGGACGTTCTTGGGTTAGCAACCATCTGTTTATATATACTTAGCCTTCTACTCATCGCCTTAAGCCTAGCTTCAAGCTCCCCAAGGCTAAAAGGCTTCACCATATAATCATCTGCTCCAGCATTGAATAACTCTAGCTTGGTATCTAGTCTATCGTCTCCACTTAAAACTAAAATCGGCGATTTAACGCCGATTCTTCTGGCTTCTTTTAAGACCTTGAGACCAGATATGTCTGGCAGATTTAAATCTAGGATAATAAGTTCAGGACGCTCACTTTTAATAAGCCTTAAACCTTCCTTGCCATCGGCGGCAATAAATAGTTGGCAACTTGGTCGCAAAGCCGCACTTAATGTTTCAGATACGGCTTGGTTGTCCTCTATTAGGATTGCCTTAGGCTCAACCATTGTCCTCACCAGTTATATGCAAAATATGGCATATACTCGGAGATTAGTCAATAATGTTTATTAAAATATTTTAATCTGATTGTTTTGTCCGCGCATATTCAAAGATACGACGAGCCAGCACAAACGACAGAATTGCTAGTGGTAGTTCAAGTATAAAGGCTTCGATACAGGCGGTAATAAAGTCCCGATGATTTCTACTGGTCATAATGTCAAACCAAGCGTCTATTAGTAGTGTCGTGCCGAGCATCACTGATGTTAGGGCAGTCCAGATAGAGTGTCTAATTGCCAGTAAGGCCGTGATAGCAAATAACATGAATTCGAAAACATCAAAACCGACCCAGGTTACATCCCAGTGATGAGATACGTAATGAGGCGGTAATAAAATCGAAAGAAATACAATCCAAGGGATTAAAAAGATACAGGCAGTCGCATATAAGATGCTGTACCAATGAGGGAAAACGTATCTAAGCATCCGGTTATCATAATGCTCTTTTAACGATTTTACGGCCATGAATAAGCTCATTATACAGATTTGGTATAATATATGACTATGGTAATGGTAGCAGACGCTAAAACGGATCTGCGTCGAGGCATTGACCACATTGGCGTGTCGGCTAGTTTTGTCATCCATGATGGCAAAGGCCGGGTACTGCTGCAAAAACGTGGGCCAAATGCCAGGGATGAACAGGGTCGTTGGGACGTTGGTGGGGGAGCCATCGAATTCGGCGAGACAATTGAAGATGCGGTTAAAAGAGAGATCATGGAAGAACTATTAACAAAGCCCCTTGAGGTTGAGTTCTTAACAGTCTATGAGGCGCTAAGAGAATTTAATGGCCAGCCTACACACTGGGTTACCATTATGCATGCGGTTAAAGTTGATCCAGAAAAAGTTAGCATAGGTGAACCCCATAAAATTTCTGAAATAGCCTGGTTTACTTCAAATGAACTACCAAGTCCATTGCATTCTCAATTTCATAAGTCATACAAGGTTGCACTAGCATCCGGTATTGCAAAAT
>DAHVAE010000083.1 GCA_027314795.1 Candidatus Saccharimonadota bacterium | reverse complement strand
AAAGTAGCCTAACACAATATACAAAAGCACAGGACCAACTTAGGAAACTAATCAAGAATTACCCAATGAAGACGAGTTATAAGAACTTACTAATTCTTGGCTGCTGATATGTACTTAGTCATACAATTGGCTATGTGTGCCTATAAACCCAAAAATTACGTAGCTATCATCAATCTTTTCATATAATGCTCTTATATCGCCCGTAATGTTAATGCTATAGAGGCCAGCATACTCGCCAGTAAGCATGTGCAGGTGTAATTGGGTATTATAGGGCTCACTCAACCACAATTTTTGACGCTTTTTAAATTGTGCCCTAACTTTTGAGTTTAGCTTCGAATACTGCTTACGAAACTTCTTGGTATACTCAATTTTTATTATCTGGTTCATAAGGAATGTCGTCTAAAAAGGCTTCAGCTTCTTCAAGATTAAATGGGCCATAGGTTTCACCACTGGTAATCTCGGCACGCATTTCTTCTATAATCTTAGCCATTTTTGGAGTAATCGGTGCTGCTATCGTAAAGTGGACCTCGCCTGTTTGGCCAAGGTCACGGAGAAAAGCATTAACAAGCGTTCCAAGCGGGATACCAAGCTGCTTAGCACGCATCTGGGCTAGCTCTTTAACCTGCTTCTTCGTCTTAAGACTTAATATTGTCGAGTCGTTAGTTGCATTCATATACCTAAGTATACCTTTTGGTATTTATACTGTCAAGAATACGGAATTAAAGCGCTTCGGCGGTTACTTGTGTGTGTCAGCGGCGGTGGAAGGTTGGATGTAGGCAGCTCACTTATCTAGCTGGCGGTACTGGTCGGGTATCGGTGGGGTAAAAACATAATATTTGATCCTATTCTTTCCCTTTATCTTTGCTTTAGCAAAGGTAGTACGCGATTTTGTTAAAATAACGGTTAAGAGATAGGGAGTCCGATGGCTAATTACGGCCTATCGGCGTCTCAAGGATTGCTTCTAAACAACTAGCCCAAGTACAGTCACTAGCAACTACGTAGCTTTGAAGAGGTTGTTAGCCAAATGTCGTTATTTGGATATATATTATGAATAATGTACTGAGTCTTAAGTCCTTGGCATTACGTTATAAATGCATCTTGGTAAGTCAACGACTTTTTAGATAGACTAAATAGAAGGATACATATAACAAAACTATGCCAATGTTAGACATCAGTCGTTCCCAGAAATGATGTCTAAAGAAGAATATATCCACTAATACCACGCTTACCGCCATAACTAGTAGATAAATTATATTGACTGCAGATTTACTCATTTAATTTCTTGCTTTTTTATTATAGCTCAAGAATCTATACTACGATTCGTATTTAAATTCTTTGCCAGCAGAACTGGCTGCAAGAACGCTAAGCAACAAACACCTGTTTATTATGTGTCAAGCTCTCTTGGTCAACTAATATTAAGTTAACTATTTAACGACCTCTACCTCTACTAAATGAGATATTTGAACTATTTTGTAACGATAAAGTTTTAACCACGAGATATATGTGCAGTTAGTCTTAAGTTTTAAAGATAAACAATCCCTCGCATACAGTACTAGGAGGACAACGAGGGATTGAATTAACTTAGCTTGGATATAGGATAGGTACTATAGCCCTAACTTAAGCGAACATACTGGCCAAGCGCTCCAGCCTTGTTGGGATTGTAGTATTTGAGCCACAGCTATCTGCTCGGCTTCACTAGCTTGGTTAGGGTAGCCCGTGCCACCTGCTGATTGCCAGCTAGATAAGCTAAACTGTAGGCCGCCATAAAACCCGTTACCGGAATTAATCGACCAATTACCTCCAGATTCACATTGTGCCAGCTCAGCCCAGACGCTACCATTACTACTCTGGCTAACTGACGCTAAGCCAGTCGACAGAGCTGGACTAGTCGGTGCTGATGGTTGACTATCGTCTACTGAGCTATCTTGCTGCTGATTGGTAGACTCACTACTTGCAGTTACCGTACTTGCTTGATAGACAGACCACCTATCTGGCAGTTGTTCAGTTGACGACGGAATCGTAATTGCTTCACCCGGATAGATTAAATCAGGGTTTGATATCTGCTGATTGGCATCAAACAGCCTTATGTAAGTCGTATTGTTGGCTCCGGCAATTAGTGAAAGACTATCACCCGGAGCAACGTTTACGCTCTTAGTATTGACGTTATTGTTTGTTGTGGTTTGACTTTGTGCATGTGCTTTTGGTGTATGTAAAAAGACACTAGCAAACACGACGGCTATTAAAGTCGCCGTTAACGCTTTTAGTTGCATTAACTCTCCTTCTAAATTTTGACGTACTCCGTTATTCTCTACTTTTTTTAAATTTTCTGTATTGGGAGTACTGTCATATATTATGCCCACACCTAGTTATGAACATAGTGTACTAGGATACCAAAGACAAAAACTATGTCAAGTTTAACAGGGGTTTAAGCATAAGCGTTAAAATGAAGTTTAGCTTGCCTTATGTATAGTTTAGTGGTTCCCGTAGGGACTATATTGTCTAAAGAAATTTAATAAATCCTGACCAGGACCTATAGTATTACCTGGGTTAATTGATTTAGTCTTTGGACAAGTTATTGTGGTTGCGCTACCATATGTCGTCGGTTGCTCTAAATTGCCGTTTTGAATATATAGTCCGGATTCCAGCGTCCATACAAGCACACCCATGCCATGCGAAGCTAAGTAAGGGAACAGTTTGGGCAGTAGTGTTGGCGAGTCTGGGTTGCAATTACCCTTACCATAAT
>DAHVAE010000082.1 GCA_027314795.1 Candidatus Saccharimonadota bacterium | reverse complement strand
GTAATCGTGAAAATACCCACATTATTACTACCATTCACGATAAGTATGGTATAATACTTAAGTATAATGATTAACCAGATTACTAAAAATCGTATTGCAAAACTCACTGACCACTACAAAAAGTTAGCGATCGGCAAAACACAAGCAATTCGTGAAATTGCTATCGCTGAAATTCCTGAAATGGTCTATAACAGCAATGCTATAGAAAACTCGACCCTTACTCTTAAAGATACTGAGGATATCTTGATTCGGGATACAATCAAGAAAGACCATGATATTCGAGAGGTATATGAAGCCAAAAACTTGGCCAACATTACTGAATACTTACTAAAAAATCCAAACAAAACACTAAGCGTTGAGTTCATCTCATTGCTTCATAAAATGCTACTTTCAGGCATTCGTGATGATTGGGCTGGCAGATTTCGCAGAGGGAAAGAATGGGTGAGGATTGGTGTGCATGTGGGGGCTAACCCTGATTTCGTTTCCGGACTAATGGATGCATTGCTGAGAGACTATGGGGAACTGGACGACCGGTATTTTCTAGATAGAATCGCTTGGTTTCACGCTGAGTTTGAAACCATCCACCCATTTAATGACGGCAATGGTCGGATAGGCCGCGTCATAATAAATCAACAATTAATGAAACTGAAATACCCCCCCATAATAATTCCGAACAAGGGCAAACATACCGACTATTATCCAGCCTTTGATGCTTATCGTACGACTGGAAAGTATGACGACTTCACAAAATTGTTTGCCAGTTTACTGATCGAGTCACTCTATAAAAGAATTGCTCTTCTATCGGCGCCAAAAATTACTACCGTATCTACTTGGGCCAAAACAAACGGTATAGCCGGCAATATCGCGGCCAATAAAGCACATCGTGGCACTATCCCAGCATTTAGAATGCGTGAAAAGTGGATGATCGCTGCGGACTTTCGCGAAAAGTAGAATCAATAACTTTAAAATTAACAGATGTAAGTTAAAGTGAAATGAGCCTAAAACCCGGCTGCACTATGAGGTGGTTCGAGTCCTGCTCCCGCAACCAAATCATGCACCAACAGAGACCTTATATATCTAAGTCAATAGTTTTTTAGGTTTTTATGTTTGTTTTTTGGATTAACATCCTATTCCGGCAAGTGGTAATCTTTGTCACTTAGCCAAACTGAACGGGCTACTTTCAGTAGCTTCCTGGCTACAACACAGTTAGCTTCGGTGTAGGTTTTACCTTCGGCTCGTTTCTTGTCGTAGAGCTCTTTAAACTGGGCGTCACAGCGCCTGGCTGCATTAGCACTAATGAAGATACTTCGTCTCAGGTAACTTGAGCCTCGTTTGGTCATTCTACCGGTGCTATTAAGTTTCTTGCCGCTTTGAATAATCTTTGGATCCAGTCCAGCAAAGGCAATTAAGGCTTTAGCTGATGTAAAACGCTTCATGTCTTGTATTTCGCCAATTATGCTGGCTGCGGTGTACGGCCCAACACCAGGAATGGTTTGTAGTAAGCGGAATACGTCAGTAGTAGAAACTGAATTCGTCAGCTCTTTGTAGAGCTGTTTCCTGGTTTCAATAATAGCTCCTTTTACACTTTCCAATAATTCTTTTGAGTCATCACTCAAATTGTCGCTCAGTAGGCCACTGATGTGTTGCTTGTATTGGTTAAAAGAACTATTCAAAACGCTCAGCTTCTGACAAGAACGGGCGTAATGTTTCGTAGCTTTATACGGCTCCGGTATATGCAACCGGCCCTCACCACGCAGTCCCATCCTAGCAATAACTAGCGCATCACTGCGGTCTGTTTTCTTGCCCCTGACAGTTGCCTTGACGCCGCTCTTGGTAATGATGGGGTTGTAAATTAGGCAAGGTACATCTAGCTCGTAGGCCGTTTCAACTTATGGCAGGTGATAGATACTAGTGGCTTCAATGGCACAGGTAACGGTGTCATTGCCATAGCCATCAGCCAGTTTCAGTAGCAGACTAACGATGTCTTCGTTAGTATTGTCAATTGTCTGGTGCATGAGCTCAGTGCCGCGAAGGTTAACAAGCGATACATCAAGTTTGTACTTAGCTACGTCGCATCCGAGATAATATTCAGCGTGCTCTATTTGGTTTGGTTTTAGAGAGTTATTTAAAGTATTTTTAGCCATAGAAAACAATCCTTTCGGCTCGTTAAGAGCCAGGTTTAGATTAATTAAATACGGGCATGGTAGCTAACAGCCCCCAAAGAAAGTACAATAGTGATGCAATAGCCTCGTTCGTTATTGTGTAATAACATTCTCCTGGCAAAGCCTTTGTTCATACCGGTATACACGCACGGAACAGGGGCAAATGCCAGGAGTTTGTCATACAAACCTTATGATTGATTGACATCACCATATGGTTTAGGAGCCACAATCTCTGTTGCGAGAAAACCAGTTAACAACGAACAGTTAACCAACCTCCCAAGGTAAAACCTAGTAGACTCCCATGCCATATGTAAGTGTACCTAACTACCGAAGTAATGGGTACCTATTGAATATACGAGGTAGAACCGGGTTCTAGACCGGTTTTTTTATTGACTTCTTAAACCCTCAACCCTGAAATTTGGTTCGAACCGCCCTAAATCATTGAGAACCCTATTATAACTTCTTGGCAGGGGCCTCTTAATTTGGTATCAGTAAACTACAATAAGGTTATGTCCAAGACAAACATTCTACAATATTATGTTGATGTATTGGGTGAAGATGTAATCATCCAAGCTTTTGCACTAACTGAACTCG
>DAHVAE010000081.1 GCA_027314795.1 Candidatus Saccharimonadota bacterium | reverse complement strand
TACTCAACAATGGTAAGCCATTAAACGTGAATGTCCAAACAGGAATTGTTACCAATAATGGCACGGAGGTAACGAGTGGGCTTAAAGTTGGCGAAGCTGTCATAACTCAAACCATTTCAAGTAAACTACCGAAGACACTAAGCAATCCACCAAGTGGAGGTAGCCTGCTAAAGCTTAATGGAGGGGGCGGTGGCCGCGGAGGCGCTAAAGCTGGTGCAGGTAAATTATAGTGAACACAGTTAATGAGACGTTCCGGCACCAAGCTATACGCCCAGTTATAAGTTGTCATAATATTATTAAAAACTACGGCACTGGAGTTAATGAGGTTAGAGTTCTTGATAGTATTTCTTTTGATATCTATTCCGGTGAGTTCGTATCTATAGTTGGCCCATCAGGATCTGGCAAGACTACTTTAATGAATATTTTAGGCGCTCTTGATAGTCCATCTAGCGGTACTTACACCCTTGACGGTGAAGTTGTTTCTAGCCTCAAAGATGATGATCTTGCCATCATAAGGAATACTAAGATTGGCTTCGTGTTTCAATCGTTTAATCTTTTGCCTCGGGCAACTGTTGAGCGCAACGTACAGCTACCATTAATATATTCCTCATCATTAACTACCAAAGAACGTAAGGGCAGGGTAGATGCAGTCGTACAGGCGGCGGGCCTTTCCTTGGAGTATCTCTTTAATAAATCTAATCAATTGTCGGGTGGACAAATGCAAAGAGTAGCAATTGCCCGTGCGCTCGTTAATGATCCAAGCATTATATTGGCAGATGAGCCAACTGGTAACTTAGACCAATCTACTGGAAAAATTGTTATCAACTCCTTCTTAAAGCTCAATAAGGAAGGACGTACAGTAGTACTGATTACACATGATCTTAATGTTGCCAACAATGCTTCAAGAATAATTCAAATTCAAGACGGTAAAATAATCTCTGATGAATTTAATAAAAAGAAGCCTAAGAGGTCGTTAAATTGAAATGAAATATATAGACTTATTGCAAGAGACATCATTCACCCTGTTTATGAACAAGGCAAGGTCGTCTCTGACTATTTTAGGAATCGTTATTGGTATTGCAGCCGTGATCGTATTAATTGCTGTTGGAGAAGGCGCGACAGCCACTATTACAAATAATATTAGTGCCTTAGGCTCAAATCTTATAGTAGTCATCCCAGGCGCTGCATCTGGTGCAGTTAGCCAAGGTATAGGTACTGCTCAGACGTTAACAATGAAGGATGCATCCTTGCTACAGCAACAACTCCAATTCGTTAGCGGCATATCACCTGAAATAGCTAGACATTTTCAAATAACTTATGGCGCAAATAATACCAATACAAATATTGTTGGGGCTGATCCAATTTATGCTTCGGTACACAATGTAACCATTAATAACGGCAGCTTCTATAGTCAGCAACAAAACAACAGCCTGCAGCGTGTAGCCGTTCTTGGCCCTGGTGTCAGTGAGGTTTTATTCGGTAGCCCATACGCTGGAGTCGGTAAACAAATAGAAATTAACGGAAACCTATTTAGCGTTGTTGGGGTAGCTGATATTAAGGGCGGATCGGGAGCAAACAGCTCGGATAATAATATATACATCCCTCTTAAAACTGCCCAACAATATCTTTTCGGACAAAGTCAAGCACTTACTAGTATCAGTATCTCTGCCATGAACGCGCAATCAATCAATACTGTCGAACAAGAAACATATAATCTTTTACTCCAAAGTCATGGTATTCAAAACCCAGCCAATGCCGACTTTCAGTTGGTAAACCAATCTAGTATCGTAGCCAGCTTATCTTCCACCACTCAAACACTGACAGTTCTACTTGGATCTATTGCCGCTATCAGCCTGCTAGTAGCAGGTATAGGCATTATGAATATGATGTTGACTACCGTAACGGAGAGAACTCGCGAAATTGGACTGCGGAAAGCAGTTGGGGCTAAGAAAAAAGACATCGGATCGCAATTTTTAAGTGAAGCGATTGCTTTAACCCTCGTTGGTGGTTTATGTGGTATTTTACTTGGTATTGGCATTATTGAAATCCTATCTCTCACCCACTCCGTAACCGTAGTAACTCAATGGTGGTCTATTGCAATAGCTTTTGGTGTATCGATGTTAATCGGCGTAGTATTTGGTTACTATCCAGCACAGCGAGCAGCAAAGTTAAAGCCTATAGATGCTTTAAGGTACGAATAAATAATATTAGGAGGATATCAAATGTCCAGAAAATTAATCATAATCATTGCAATCATCGCTGCCCTTGGCGTCGGTTTTGGAGGCGGCTTGCTCGTTAGTTCACATAATAAAGGAGCTCATAATGGCAAAGCAGGAAGGCATCATCCTTCACTCGCTGCTAAAGGTGCTGCTACCACCGGTACAGTTATAAACAATTCCGGATCTATACTAACCATAAAACTTAGTAATGGCAGTACCGAAACTGTCTATACCGGTAGCAATACCTCATACTCCCAAGAATCACAGATAAGTAGCTCTAATATTACGAACGGATCAAGTGTCCATGTTATCGGCACTAAGAATAGCGACGGTAGCGTTACAGCCAAAAAAATAATCCTGCAGTAATGTCCTAGGGCGTAAATTGATAAAACACTCAAGAATCAGAGATAGACGACAGGGATATTTAGTAATGGTCCTTCAACTTGCTAGGTTAAGCCGTTGGGTTTATGAAGACGCTATGATTAACTATTGCCGTGAGGACAGGACATGACACTTTTATGACCTAAGTAAAGGTCTAGCTAAGGCCTATGCTGATTATAAATTGAAGCATTATCTCAAGAAAGAGTAAGTCAGGGTAAAGAGCCAATACCCTATCCAATAAATCTGCTCCACTAAA
>DAHVAE010000080.1 GCA_027314795.1 Candidatus Saccharimonadota bacterium | reverse complement strand
CGGCCCGGTCCAATGTGCAAATGGATATCTAAATAAAAATGATTGGCAAGCATTAGCTGCGCTTGAACCTTCAGTTTTATCGTTAGGCTATAACGCCACATCTACCCAAGTTGAGGCTGGTTTGTGCTCTGATGTTAAGGCGAATATATCTAACCCAATTGAAGAGACAGTTTACCAAATTGCTTCTTTGTATTATGGCTGGAACTTTAACCCAAACCCAGCAACTATATTATCCAGCGGTAGTTGCCAGAACGTTGACGACTAATTACCGTCTTCGCGACGTTCTCTAGCGCGCCTTTCACCTTCTGTTACGCCTAATTTATAGGCTTCAATTTCACCTATGGGGTCTGAACCAGATATTCCAAGCCCAACCTCTATGCCGTCATGAAACTTGCCTAATACATACTGCCAGAACTTATATCTTTGTGCGGCCGTTACATAATCGAATAAAGACAACAAGAACGGATCAATTGTATCATCAGCTGCCATACAAGCTTCAGCTACAGATAAATATGGTATATGTTCGTTTGTCTCACCAGCCATAATAAAAACTATATTAAACCAGAACGCCGATAAACTACAAGTTAAGCTTTAAATAATAGACCTATGAGGTAACCAGCTATTGCAGCACCCATACCAATAATAACCATTTGAATAGCGCTTTTTACTGGGCTGCCTAGTGTTGTTTTAGCTTTATATATGCCAACAATGGCTAAGATAACAATGGCTAAGATAAGTGAGCCTATTAGGGCTGCATGTACTGGCAATATGAAGTATGGGATTAGTGGCAAGAGCGCACCCACTAAAGTCGATAGACCGACTCTTAAGCTATAAACATATACATCTTTTTTAACTATTGGCAGTAAATCTAGTTCTTCACGCATCATGGTATTAATCCAAAGCTCGTCATCTGAAGTTATGTGTTTAACAATGTCATTAAGCAACTTACCACTAAAGCCCTTGGCCTGATATATGTCGACTATTTCTTGGCGTTCAATGTCTGGGACTTCTCTAACCTCCTCTACTTCTCTGGCGCGTTCAGCTGAGTAATGATCTCTATCTGCCATCTTTGAGGTATAGGCTACAGCTGCCATTGAGAAAGTCTCAGCTATAATTGTCGCTAAACCACCGGCTACGACTATTCTTGTTGAATGAGTAGCTGCAGATAGCCCGAGAAGTAACCCTAGTATACTTACCAATCCGTCCTGCCCACCTAAAATAACGTCGGATAGCCTATTCTTCTTTTTGTGCGGTTCGTGGTGGTATTCCATTATCTTTAATAATAGCAATAAAATACCTAAGATTTTGATATATTAACTGTGTGAAGATTGATCATCAAACTAAACACGCCATTAAACATACCCTGCACTGTTTAATTGGTTGCGGGATTGGTGAGATTGTCGGCATGCTAATTGCCTCATTGTTTGGCTGGCATAGAATTGGACGTTTAATTTTAGCTATTATCCTAGCCTTCATATTTGGTTACTCCTTAACGTATCGAGGGATCAGAAAAGACGTTAAGTCAAAAAAAGAAGCCATAAAGATAACTATGGCAACGGATACAATCTCAATAGCGACAATGGAAGTTGTAGACAGCTCGATTGAGCTAATTATACCTAACGCACTTCTAGTGACAGCTGCCCAGCCTCGATTTTGGTGGGGGCTAGCTTTAGCACTAGGTATCGCCTTTTTTATTACCGTACCGGTAAATCGTTATATGATGAAGCATTAGTTAGCTAGGTCTATCGACGAAGTTAAGCAATATCAAGCTGTTTATTTAACAAGTAGATATACTTAAGTATATGGACAGCCTTAGCCAACAACTACAGAAACTGCTAGCGAATAAACACCCAATGACTCTGCAGACATTAGCTAACAACTTTGGTGAAAAGAGTTTTGCCATTTTGCTTTTACTGCTGCTAGCGGTGCCTGCCTTGCCGCTGCCTACCGGTGGCATAACCCATATTTTTGAGATTATAGCCATGCTTATTGCTATTGAGTTAATTGCAGGACTTAAGACTGTCTGGCTGCCTAAACGCTGGCGAGATAAAACCCTGCCTAAAGTCTTACGAAACTCGGCCCTACCTAGATTTATTAAAACAATTCAGTGGGTTGAAAAATATTCGATACCCAGACTCAGCCGCATTCAAACAAATAAGGCATATAAGAAGCTTATCGGTCTTCTGGTTTTGCTATTTACGATTTTTGCTTTTGTGGCACCACCTTTTTCTGGGTTAGATACATTACCCTCCTTAGGAGTTGTTTTATTATCTTTAGCCTTAATCCTTGAAGATGCACTACTTGCAGTCATAGGTATAGTTATCGGAGGTGTTGGTATAGCTTTAGTAATTTTTATAGGCGGAGTTGTTTTTCAACTGCTATAACTTTATATACTTTTTGCTTTAATGTCAGTACCTTTACGACGATTGCAAAACTAACTTCCAAGATTTGTCGATTAAAAGCCTGCTGAGTAAGAGCTCAGTTGACCACTATCAGCATTATTTGAGCTAATGCTTGTCTGGTTTAATGCTGACATTGCACTGTTTAGGTCGGAGACGTTATTTATTTGTGGAGCTGAAGGTGTCGAAGTAGTTGGTGACTGGTAGCTGGTTGAAGTTGGGCTTTTACTCGTACTACGGTTATGCCATGCGTAGAAGCCTATGCCTGCTATTACCGCTACTATGACTACTAGTATTACTAATTCAACGACCGCAAAGCCTGATTGAGATTGCTTTTTCATTATTGGCCCCCTGTTGTTGAACCAGTGCTACTGCCAGGTGAAACCGTTGCCCCATTGGCTGATGCAACGCCAACTATTAAGTTCTTGACAGCAGTACGGTAGTTTTGTAAGTCAGTAATTTCAGTCTTCAAATAACT
>DAHVAE010000007.1:3611-15162 GCA_027314795.1 Candidatus Saccharimonadota bacterium | reverse complement strand
ACAGAAGATATAGCTAGGCATGTTGCATTACCAGAGCATGGCACTCCTGAGATCTTGGTTGTTAATCACCCTAATCTTTTCCCAATTATTGCTAGGTTTACCCCAAAAGAGCCACTTAACGACAAGAGTGTTTTAGGAGAGGTTGACTTTAATACTACCACTCGTAATGTGGAGCGTATTATGGATGAGTATAAAGAAACTGGTGCGATTGAAGATAGAACCATACTTGGAATATGTGGTCTTCATTATTATTGTTTAGCAGCCTTGGCCGAAGTCAGAGATAGTTACGATGCTAGCCCCTGGGAAGTAAGTGTTGAATTGAGCGTGGCGACTATACCAAAGCATGAGGTCGATGGGGACGAGGTAGATGCTCAATTTGTTCTTAAGCAAGCTCTCCTCAAATATATTTCAGGTAGCTAAGACGATTCACATAGCTGTTCATTGATTACCGTCTTTGAGATCATGCATCACTACTTAATTAAAGGTTACCCGCGGGCGGTGGCATCAACGGATCTTTACTCACGTCATTTACAGCTCTAGTTATAATATTCTTAACTAGGAACAAAGATCATTCTTGGAAAGCTTCTAAATTATCCACTCCCATGAAAATAGCGTTTAGGGTAATATCTGTAAGATCGGTAGCGTTGGTATATATTCCTCAAACTAAAAAAGCTCTACACTTCACAAACTTCTCCATTAGTCTATTTGCCATAATGGCGATTCTCACGCTCATTTATTGCCTCGTGCTTGATCTAGTTAAATTGGTTCTAAAAAAACACCGATAGTTAAGAACCGCTAAAGTTGTTCTTGACCATTAAACATAATGAGAGCTTTAGCGGCAGTCGATACATTACTTCCTTCTATTGGCTTCCAATAACCTAAAGCAGTCGAGTCGTGGCATACCATATTACGCTCATAGGCGACTAGGCCAACGTTAGCCGGGTCTGTTCGGGCTTCTTCAAATGGGTTATGGCTGATAGAGAACCACGGTTTACTAGAAAGAGCAGCTACTTGCCGTAAGTCTCGCCATGCTAACCCATAAAATGAGTTTTTGATTGGTAAATCTTCGCTAGTTGGGATACTTGCGTCCATTAGCTTACGTATCAAGCTGCCATACTCGCTACTATAGACGAATAACGAAGCTTGTAGCTCGTGTTGGCTCATGGCTCTTTTAATATCCATAACCGCAAGAGCATAGTGGGCAAGCGAAAGATTGGCATTAGACACATGTACTTTTTCTAACTTCATCATAAAAAACCTATTCGAAATAAGTATGCAATAAATTACAAAATATGACCAGCTTGTGTTTATGCATATCTAAGCTAAATCTAAGCTAAACTGTATTGGCGTTTTTGGGTTATTGGCGTAAACTATAATTTGTATGAGAAGTAGTAAAAGTAAGAAAACTAGTATTTTCGGTATGGTGACTGTCAACGATAAAGGCCAGATAGTAATTCCATCGGACGCGCGTTCAGAAATTGGACTTGAAAGCGGCGATAAATTACTGGTTATGCTGCATCCCAGTCACGTCGGCGTAACCTTAATTAAACCGGATGGTTTAGAAAAGTTTGCCAACCAGATGTTAAGACATATAAATAGCGCAAAAGTAGTAAATAAGTAATGTCCGATACAGCAGTAAAACATGGGGCTAGCATGGAAGGGCATATAGAGCGCACGCATGAAGAGATAATGGTTATTATTGTAGCGCTGATGCTAGCTATGCTTTTAGGCGCGTTAGATCAAACAATTGTTGCTACAGCTCTGCCAAGAATCGCTACAGATCTTCACGGGCTAGATAAGCTTTCATGGGTAGCGACCGCATATTTGCTAACTAGTGCTATTTCAACACCTCTTTACGGTAAAATTGGCGATCAATTTGGCAGAAAGAAAATCTTTCAGTTCTCTATCGTCCTTTTTCTCGTTGGTTCTGCACTTTGTGGCTTGTCCCAGAATATGGATCAGCTGGTCGCTTTCAGGGCTCTACAAGGGATTGGTGCTGGCGGGTTAATGTCGCTATCTATGACTATTGTAGGCGATATCGTATCACCTAGACAACGGGGTAAGTACCTGGCATATTTTGGGGCCGTCTTTGCTATATCTAGTGTGGCTGGGCCATTATTGGGCGGCTTCTTTACAGATAGCCTATCGTGGCGATGGGTGTTTTACGTTAACCTGCCTCTAGGTATATTGGCGCTAAGCGCTATCGCTACTCGCCTACATTTGCCAGTTAAAAGGGTGGACCGCAAGATCGACTATGTTGGCGCCTCACTATTAACTGCATCAGTTGTCCCAATTATCTTAGCGACTGTCTGGGGTGGCGTAACTTATCCATGGGGCTCACCAACAATTGTCGGATTATTTGCCGGCGGGGTTGTTGCTGCCACTGCCTTTGTATTTTGGGAACGTAATCAACCTGAAGCAGAAGCTATAATCCCACCGCACTTATTTAAGAGTAGTATCTTTTCTGTATCGGTTATTTTATCACTATTAGCGGGAGTAGCCTTGTTTGCCGCCATACTCTTTATTCCTGAGTACCAACAGGTAGTAAGGGGCTATTCTGCGATCAAGTCCGGCTTACTGCTGCTGCCATTAGTTTTTGGCATGCTGACTGCCCTAGTTACTACCGGTCGTCTAATTACTAAATGGGGTCATTACCGGTTATTCCCAATTATTGGTACGCTAGTGACCGCTATTGGCGTCTATCTATTTAGCCACTTGTCGTTACATACCAGTCAGATTACTTTATCTATTTGGATGATAATTATTGGTCTAGGTGTCGGTTCATTTCTCCAGGTCATGACGCTGGCTGTCCAGAACTCTGTACCGAGGTCTGAGCTTGGTGTGGCTACCGGCACTGCGACTTTCTTTAGAAGCATGGGTAGCTCGCTTGGCGGTGCTGTATTTGGTGCCGTATTAACTAATAGGTTAACGTATCATTTGGTAAAACTACTGCCGAGCTTTGGCAGTAACTCTTCAGCTAAACTTTCTCAAAGCGTAATCAACGGCATCACCCCATCCTCATTAAGCCAGTTGCCACCTAGCGTTACCCACGACATTTATGAAGCTTTCGTACTGTCATTCCACGACTTATTTTTACTTGCCATTCCAGTACTGCTTATAGCCTTTATTGTCTCTTTATTCCTAAAAGAAAAACCACTTCGAGAAACTACTACTGGGCCAGAGGTAGTTTAGCTAGTATACTTTTTGGCAATAGTCGCCAGGTCCGAGGGCGATAAGTCTACTTTGATAAAACTGTGAACTACGCCATACTTCTTACTATCACTACTACTGATAGCGTCTGATAAATTACTAACAATTATGGTTTTAGTGTTTGGATGTGCTGAAGACAGTTTTGCAGACCGCAAAAAACCGAGACCATCCTTTACCGGCATCAGCATATCTAAGATAATCAGGTCAGGCTTAAAAGAGTTAAGTTTCTTGATGCCGACTTTACCGTTTTCGGCCGTATTAACCTTAAAGCCTTCCTTTTCAAGGATTAAACAATAAACGTCTCTGAGCGGCTTCTCATCCTCTATAATCAGAACCTTTTTCATACAACAATAACCGTATTATAGCCTACTTGCTACCTAGGCTTAAATGGTAGGTGGACAGTGAACACTGAGCCGATGCCAACTTTTGATGTTACGGTTATATTACCGTCATGTAAATTAGCGATTTGCTTGGCTAAGTACAGCCCGATACCAGTACCATTGGTATTGCTATTACGGCTGTCTATTGAATGGCTAAACTTTTCAAAAACTAAAGGCAGTTCAGCTTTAGAGATGCCTTGACCTTGGTCAGAAATAATAACGTTGATTCCCATACTAACCCTTTTAATTTTAACGTCTATTTTAGTTCTAGATTTGGAATATTTAATGGCATTGTTAATAATATTCTCAAAGACCATTGGCAGGTATTTTTGATCTCCTTTTATTTGGTAGTTGGTTTTAGGGTTATTAAAGATAATCTTTTGTTTATGTTCATTGGCAATATGTTGCTGTTCTTCGACAATCTTCTTAAGCTCATCGTTTAAGCTAAATAGTTGCTTCTTTAACTTAATTTGGCCCGAACCTAGTTTAGCGGCATCGAGAAACTGATTAGCAATCTCAAGTTGACGTTCGTTACTATCGTAGGCAGTTTTAATTATCTGCTGCTGTTCCTTAGTTATGCTACCCGTGTAGTTTTGTAGTAGTATGCCCAAGTATTGCTTAACAATGGTGGCTGGAGTTCTAAGCTGATGAGAGGCAAGCGATATAAGCTCATCCTTGGCAGCCTGAATTTCTCGTTGTTTTTGCCAGTATGTACTCTTTTCACGGAAGTAAATAAAATACCAAAGCACTGCTGCTACCAATAAACTAAGAACAACCCCAAAGACTAATTCTAATGTTGCCGATTGGTCATTGGCGGCTAGGAGCAGGCTGCTGGGTGTAGTAATTATGATATCCCATGTTTGGCTTCCGTAACTAGTGCTAATAAGGGTTGTTACCGGGTTAGATATCCGCGATACACTAGCTTCATAGGCTGGAGATTCATATAACAGCGTGTTTTGATTAACATTCCCAGAATATACTTGGACAGCGACATTTACACTAAGATAGTTACTAAGCAGTGCATTAAAGAAGCCTTGAGCGTTAACAGCAATTGAAACAAAACCGTAGATTGAAGATTGACGTTGTATAAGCGTATTAGCCGCCCCTTTATATACTGGTTTATATAACACAAAACCACTTGGGCCATTGTTAGAAGTGGCTAGGACAACCTTGTTGCTCATTGTCGTCCTGCCGGTATTAAGCGCGTTTGTTATAGCTAAGGCTCTAACAGGGCTGGATAACTCATCGTAACCTATGGCTTTTAAATTAGCTGGTGGTATATAGCTAATGTAAGTAATAGGGGCATAAATGCTTCTCGATCCGCTTGGAGCTATAGTAATATCCTCACCTTGAGCAGCATGGCTGCTTAAATATGAAGAAAGGTAGCTAGCTGGCACATAACGGCTGAAACTAACTGCCTCAATACCCGGGTAGTTAACTGGTAGGTTATAGTTTTGAAAGAAAGCTAACCACTGTGACTCTGTAATGTTATCCCCATTGATTGCCAGTAAGGCGTCGCCATCATTAAGCAGGCTTGAATACTTACTAAGGCCCTGATTAATATACAACTCCGACTGGTTAAGTTGCCGACGGTATCTTTCAGCTTGGGTGTTGGCTGCCCGAGACTCACTGTCATGCCAGACGAGCAGGGTTGCAGTAATACCGACTAAAAAGATAATTACAATCAATGCCAGGTAACTGTAGCTATTGTTACGGGCAAGATATTTAATACCTGGTAAATTTCGAAATGGCATAGTATGAGTGATTCTAACTAAATAACAAAAACTACACAAATGCAGTGGATTATTTAACAGGAAAAGGTATTGGGATTAACTAGGTTCGCTGCAAACTTCGTAAAAATCAAGAAGTAAGGCGGCACGAATTAAGTATCAAAAACATCTTTTCGCGCACTTTTGAGTGTCGGGTCTAGTCCGTCACTGGTTCGATCATCAGCACTAAAATCTTGCAGTTTTTCCATATACTTTTTATACACCCTTATGGCAAGAAATAATCCTCATGCTTTTGTTGGATTGTTACAATAAGGAGGTGTCAAGTTCGTTAGTTAATAAATACAAAACTCAAGCAATCATACTAGCAGCAATAACTGGCACTTTATATTCTCTGTGGCTACTAGGTTATTGGCTGAATCCGGCAATTATGAATAACATGGACCTGAGCGCCCTTCAGGCCGCCGGCCAACCGCACTTCACATTCTTTGTTGCAGGGGATGTACTAACGGGCGTTGCTAGTATTTCTTTAGCCTACCAGCTTATAGTTATCTTTAATAAGTCTAAAACCTTAAAGAGTCTTAGCCCTTGGTTTTGTTTATCGGGTATAGCTATCTTTGGGATCTTTACGGCAATTTCAGCTTTGCTGCCAAGCTGTATAGCCAGCTCAAAAGTTTGTAATGCCAATATGACTAACGTGTTAGATGTCCACGACATCACTGGCGTCATAGCCTCACTAGGTATTTTTATTGGCCTCTCTTCGGCACTCAAACTAACATATAAAGATATAAAACTAAGCTGGTATCGGGCAACCTTAATTTTACAAATAGCTTGGTGCTTAAGCGGTATTATATTTGTTATCTTATCAATTAAGCTAATTAACTTATCTTTGGCTTTTCAGCAAGTATTTCTGATACTTTCTAGTTTGTGTATTATTATGATTGCGGTTATTATTAACATGAAGACTATGAACGAAAGTATTAAATAAACATTTAGGCAAATGAAAAATAACTATCCTTTGCCCAATGTTTCAGTGGTAATACCGGCATATAACGAAGCCACCTTGCTGAGCTGCTGTCTTCGGGCAATCAAAGAACAAGATTATCAAGGTAATATTGAGCTTATAGTTGTCGACAACGCTTCAACAGATAAAACAGAAGCCATAGCTAAGAAGTTTAATGCTAGGGTAGTCTTTGAGCCATCAAGAGGAGTAGTCTTCGCTAGAATAGCCGGCTTCCATGCTGCAACAAGTGAGATAATCGTCTCAACTGATGCTGATACGGTTGTGCCTGCTAACTGGATATCTCAAATTGTCAGAGAACTCAGCGACAGTGAATATGCCGGCTTAGTTGGCGCCTATAGTATATGTAATACAAATACTTTGCCAAAGAAGTTTGTTAAGCTTTTAATCCCAATCTTTAGAGCCATAGACAGAATGGTTGGTGCTCACTTTGCAGGTGCTAACTTCGCAGTTAAGAAGTCTGCGTATATGGCAGTAGGCGGGTTCCATACTGGCTTTGAAACCGGAGAAGACCTAGACCTATCTTATAGATTAAGAAAGAGCGGCTTTAATTTAAAAGTTGCTTATCACATTAGGGTAAAAACTTCGGCTAGACGACTTAATGAAGGTTTTTGGAATACCTTTATAAATTACATCGTTAAGAACTGGTTTTCATTGGTGTTTTTCCATCACCCATACCTTAGACATCTCTCCGTCGTTCGTGAAGAACCTAGCGAGATCAAGGACGTAGGCATGGCATGATCACCCTTTTGTGGGTGTTGCTAATTTTAGTCTTCATTCTGGCAATATTTATTTGGCTTAGTTTTAGGCCGACTGTTAATATTTATTCAACTGCACGTCTTAAAACCAAGAAGAAGGTAATCGCACTAACTTTCGATGATGGTCCTGATCCAATAAGTACACCTAAAATCCTAGAACTGTTAACAAAGGAGAAAATTAAGGCCAGTTTCTTTGTAGTTGGCAAAAACGTTGAAAAACATCCAGAGATTTTAAAAGAGACGTTCAAAAGGGGTCATTTAATTGCCAATCATAGTTATAACCATAGATATTTTGTTTTTAGTCGTAAATATCAACTTCTAGCTAACCTAGATAAAACTAGTGGCTTAATCGACAACGTTATTAACAAGCAGCCAAAGATATATCGTCCGCCATATGGGCTGCGGCTGTGGTGGCTGGCAAAAGCAGTTCATGAAGCAGGCTATAATCTTGTTACTTGGGATAATATGACGCTAGATTACTGGGGTATGTCAGCCGCTAGTATTAAGCGGAATATCTTAAACAAAGTAAAGCCAGGTGGAGTTATTGTCATGCATGATGGCCACGAAGGTCTAGCAAGATCAAATAATCATGTCGTTGAAGCCCTGTCAGAAATTATTAGCGAACTGAAAAAAAATGGCTATAAGTTTGCTCGTATCGATGAATTGTTTAATATATCAGGGTATAAGCAGTAAAATGAGTTGTGAGCGAACGCAAGCTAATAATAAACGGGATTGAAATTAACTTTGAGGACTATTTCTCTAAAAACAGAGAAAAGCTTATCCTAGTGCATGGGATGGGGGGAGATCACCGCGGGCTCTTAGATTTTGCCCTTCAACTAAAAAACTATCACATCTACTCCTTTGATTTACCTGGTTATGGGAAATCTAAACCTTTAGATAAAGAGCATTCTATAAAGAATTATGCTGAATTCATAGAAGCTTTTAGAAAAGCACTAGGTATTGGCAAAGTTAATTTAGTCGGACACTCATTTGGTGGTTCTATAGTCGTTAATTACGCAGAACGCTATTCAAAATACGTAAAAAAGCTGGTATTACTTAACCCAGTCTTAGACGGCTCAGCAACTACCTCAGCTCGATTAAGCCGTTTGTACGCTAAACTCGCTTTTATTTTCCCAGATCGAATCAGCCATTTTTTTCTCGGCAACCATCTAATTGTATACATTTCAGATAGGGCTATTTTGACAAGAGCGGGTAAGTTGAGCCACCGTAGGATATTAGACCAAGATTATAGAAACTATAAAAGACTTAATATTAGAGCCCTAAGAGAATCTATTTACTCACTAGACAGTCTCAAATTGAGTGACTTCAGCCGTATCCACTCTATAAAAACACTAATTGTGCTTGGAGATCGTGATGCGTTAGTCGATCCAGAAAGTCTAATTAGCAACACCCAAATAGCTAAAAATATAGACGTCTTAGTTGTTCCAGGCGGACATTTATTACCGCTAGAAGATCCGGTTAGCGTAGCAGGGGTTGTAAATAAGTTTTTAGCTAAATAGATTTAACTTAGCTCTCAGCTGAACCTGATATAATGAGAACACTTAAAAGACATGGAACACTTTATAGTCAGTGAAATCAGCAAGCATGGCTACTTGGCCATTTTCCTGTTAATGACTTTAGAATCAGCTTGCATACCAATACCCAGCGAGGCAGTTATGGGATTTGGTGGCGCTTTAACGGCAGGCGTAGCTATCGCTGGCGTAACCAGCCACATAAATATAATCGTAGTTGCCTTACTTGGCGTTGCCGGCAACTTACTTGGTTCTATTATTGCTTATGTTGTCGGTCGTACACTAGGGCGGGAGGCCGTTGAGCGTTGGGGCAAGTATGTTCTTATTCGTCACCATGATCTAGATAAATCTGAAGCCTTTTTTGCCAAGCACGGAGACACCGCGGTTTTAATTGGCAGAATTTTACCAGTCGTCAGAACCTTTATAAGCTTACCGGCCGGGATAGCTGAAATGCCTGTTTTTAAGTTCAGTTTATTTACCATTTTAGGCAGTATCCCTTGGACTTTTGGCTTAGCTTACGCTGGTCGTGCACTTGCTTCTAACTGGCAAAGTGTCTCTAACGCCGCCACACCAATTAGCGTCATATTTACACTTATCATAGTTGTCTGGATTGTCCGCTGGTACTTAAAGCGCAGAAAACAAATTAACTTAAGCAAAACTTAACCTTACCACTAGCCACTTGAAGCTGACAGCTAGTTTAACAATCAAGCCCAGTAGCCATGCTGAGCAAGTTTGAATTAAGCCCTATAGCACAGACATATCTCGAGTGGGTAAGCTTTAATCGGTAAGGATTAGCCTGTCTTAGAGGCCATCAAGCATCTTAGCAGTTAAGTGTCGGTTTAAAACCGTCTTCAAGCGCAGAAATTACATTGACTAGTTGGTGATTAGCCAGCCAGCACGTACAATCAAGTTAAGTAATATCTGCAGCTATACTAATTTGCTGAATATTTATCTGTTTTTTAGTTAATTTTACTTAATGCTATCAACTTGATAGGCATATAGCCAACAACTCAAGACATTAAGCCGGTGCTGTCAGCCTTTGTGGCTAAAGACTCACTTAAACTTAATAGCTGCTATCTGAGGGGATACTTAGAAAGTTAAATATAGTCATTGTCTTAATGGTTTTAACTGCCTTTATACATTAATATAAGATGGTTAGAAAGAAGCCTAAGCTAATAAACAACTCAAATAATTATAGAGAAGGTAATGGAAGAACATCGACCAAGAAGAAGATATATAGAAGATATTAGTCATAGACCTAGCAGGTTCAATGGCGGCATGCCTTCAAGAAAACTAAATAGTCATAGTTTTGACAGAACAAAGTCTAGGCCGGGTACTTCTTTAAGCCATGGAGTTAATCTTGACAAAAAGTACAGCCAATTATCAAGTAGCTCAGATAAGATTGCTAGCAATATGAGTAACTATATACCCGGTGGCCAATCTGGCTCTATGCTCAATAAGACTCTCCCTAACACTACTTACGGTAGTCGTATTGCTGGCACAACCTCCCGAGGCGGTGAAACTAAGAAAAAAAGGCTGAGGTGGTTTAGAAGACATAAAATTACATCCACTATTCTAATTATCCTAGTGATCATATTGGGCTTAGGGGGCTACTTTGGTTCTCGGATTATTGGTGATCTAGACAAGGTCTTTCACGGTAATATCTTCAGTGATATTAGCGCCATCTTTAGCACGACTAGACTTAAGGGCGAAGCCCAGGGTAGAGTTAACATTTTACTTGCTGGTTACCAAGGTACTAATAGTGACGAGGGTGCCCTAACAGACTCAATCATGGTTGTCAGTGTTGACACTAAGAATAATACGGCTTTTATGTTTAGTATTCCTAGGGATTTGTTGGTCAATATACCAGGGCAAGGCTATCAAAAGATTAACGCTGCTAACTCGAACTCGAATTTTAGCCAACCTGGCTACTTTAATGGGGGCATGGGGCAATTACAGCAGATAATTGAACAAGACTTTAATATACCAATAGATTATTACGCCTTAATAAACTACAAAGCTTTCGAAGAAGCTGTTAATGCGGTTGGTGGTATTACTGTAAACATCCAGAGTCCTGATCCAAGGGGTTTATATGACCCCAATGTCGATAAGGCTCATGGGGGCCCAGTTAATCTGCCAAATGGACCCGTTACCCTTAATGGCTTACAGGCTTTAGCGCTGGCTTTAGCTAGAGGCGACTCACCATATGCCTATGGCTTCCCGAAGAGCGATATTAATCGTGAACAACATCAACGACAAGAACTAGTAGCACTTGAAAGTAAGGCTATAAGTGCAGGGGTTTTAGCTAACCCGATTCGTATCGCTAGTTTATTTGATGCCATAGGCAATAATGTCTCTACTGATCTAAGTTTGGCTGATGCTAAACGGCTAGCTCAGCTAATAAAGCCCGTGAAGCTGTCTAGCATCCAATCTTATGGCCTAAGCTACGGTAACAGTAGCTCAGATCTGCTAACAACCTATTACTCGCCTACCGCAGGTGACTCACTAATCCCGAAGGCTGGAATAAATAACTATAGTCAAATCCAAAGCTTCTATCAGTCAATTACGACCAATAGCAGCCCGAAGTAATTAGTCTGCTGGATGCTTGTCGTTTATATCTAGTCGTAATGGTTTAGCAATAGAGTTAGGTAGTAAGCGCAAGAAGCTAACGGCCGCCAGACCAACACCAAAGCCACCGATTACATCTATTGGCGTATGAACACCTAGATACAATCTGGACCAGCACACTACCACTATCCAAAGAATAGGTAGCCAGCGCCATCTTGCAGGTAACAAAAACCAGACTATTAGAGCCATGGCGGTCGCTTCTGTTGCGTGGCCTGATGGATAGCCTAGGTCGGATTCAAATACCCTAGCATGTAAATTTAATCCATGGAGCAGCACTATCGGTCGTTGCTCTTTA
>DAHVAE010000007.1:0-3601 GCA_027314795.1 Candidatus Saccharimonadota bacterium | reverse complement strand
CCACCAGTAACGAAAAAGAAACGCCAGGCTAGCTTAAACTTCTTAAAGAGCAGAGCAATTAGTATACAGGCAGCAATTGGGTAACCGGCTCCCAAGCCCTCCGTTACCCATTTAGCAATAGTCGTAAACCCACTTGGTAGTTTTTCGTTGTTTATATCATGGAAAACTTGGGCCTGAAACCCAGTTAGCTGGTGTTTATGGGCAATATATGCGGTAATTAAAATTACTACTAATCCGATGATCAAATTGATTAGGCTACCAACTCGTAGTTTTTGTTTTGGCTCGTGTTTTTCAGCGCTTTTTTTATCCATAAATAGAATTTTATCATAAATACTTTAACTAGCCTGAAAATAGCGCTCTTTAATACTAGCTTTCAGGGCTGGAAATTAGTACCTGGAATCAATATGTCCTATGACAACCTAAACAACTATGACGACGATAGATAAAAAGATGTTCAAATAGTACAATAAGCTTAAGCTGTTTTAATAAATGTTACTAGGACCTAGTATACAAAGTAATGAATATATATATCTTAGCCTCTTTTATAAACTTAAACCATCCACAGCAATATCTTCATTGGTCATTTTTCACCATTTCTGTTGCCAACCTGATTATTATAGCCGCTATGATTGTAATATTTGCTCTAGCCATTTTATTACCATTCCCAAAAGGTAAGCTAGCAGCAAAAGTTATTGAGCATAAGGTGGAACCTGCCCAACCCGAATTAAACAGTAATCGTAATATGCTGACGTATAAAGTCAGGCATTTTTTCTTAAAGATACTGCCGCCAAGTAAGCTGCTTCCAGATAGTCAGCCGGCCTATGTTGCCTCATGGATTTACGTGTTCGGCGTAGCGACTCTAGCCGCCCTGGCCGTAGTCATAGGCTCCGGGCTATTACTAGCAATTGGCGGCGTTAACTGGTGGCATGAAAGTCCAATTGGCCACTTCGTTAACAGTATCCATTTGTGGGCTGTTGAACTATTTATGGCTTTCATGGTTATCCATTTGTGGGGTAAGTTTTGGATGGCAGCCTGGCGGGGCAAACGAGCTTTAACTTGGATGACAGGAGTTTTAGCCTTTGCCGTGTCAATACTTGAATGTTTTACTGGCTATTTGTCCCAACAAAACTTTGATTCGCAGTGGATTTCAACAAACGGCAAAGACGCTGTTAATGCAACTGGGCTAGGTTCATTCTTTAATTTAATGAACTTTGGCCAAATGCTGACTTGGCATATTATTTTAATACCATTAATTCTAGTTTTCGTAGTTGGGATACATATCCTATTAGTCAGAATTAGAGGTGTTTCTCATCCTATCCAAAGAGCCCATGGCCGCGCTCAAAGAAAGGCGCTCAAAGCTGCTGATGCTGCTCAGTGGCGAGGCGCCTACAAGCGTTATGACATTATTAAGGAAGGCATAATTGCTACATTGGTCGTGTTAGTGCTAATAGTCCTACTGGCTGGATCGCTATCCTCACCGGATGAACCACCAGTTACAGTAGCTACCTGGGCAAAAATAGCGCCAGCTGACTTTATGGCTACTGCTGCCAGTGAGCTGGCAGGGACTAGCGAGACTGCGAGATACGGGCCGCCTTACGACAACGGTTCGTCTAATGTCCAAAAACTAGGCGTATCTTGGCAAGTTCTGGCAGGAGTCCGTCAACCCATAGACCCGGCCCAAACATTTGTTTTACTGCCGCTATCTAAAATAGCACCAAGTAATCCAAAACTAGCTGCTGGCCTTAATAGCTTTAATCAGGCCGGCTTAACCCAGCAACATGCCTGGTCAAAGGCCTACTTGCAGGCAGTAGCACATGTGACTTTTAAAAATAATCTACCAATAGTACCAAAGGCCAATGACGGGCCAGTACCGACACTGATTGCTAGCGAGCTGACCTTAGCGCAAAGTGGCGCAATTGATGCCGACCTACTTGCTCAGCAGCCATTTTATGGCACGAACTATACTAAACCACTCTTATTTATTGAAGATGGCAACTACTTCTCGTCAATTGCAAGGAAAGAGCACTTAACAGGCACACAGTGGGGAGTTATGAATGAAACCGGGTCTTATCCTGGCCAACCTTGGCTATGGCTTTATACGCTTTGGTACCAAATCCCTAGCTTTAGCGCTTCTGTAAACGTTGATCTCATAGCTATTTATCTAACTGTCCTCGGCACACTATTGCTACTTGCGGTGCCTTTTATCCCTGGGCTTAGAGACATACCTAGACTTATTCCTATTCACCGCTTAATCTGGCGACAATGGCACACCAACAAAGACTAATTGTATTGGGCAATTAAGTAGTAACGTTAGAAACCTTATTGTTTAAGATCATAGTTAAATATATCCTAAGCTTTATGCCAGGCTTAAATATCACAAGTACAGCCTTTAGTAATGGTGAACGCATACCCCCAAGATATAGCTTTGACGGCGACAATATTAACCCACCTCTTCAGCTAAGTGGCGTCAATCCAAAAGCTAAAAGCCTAGTTTTAGTTGTTGATGACCCAGATGCCGCAACTGACCCTGATGGGCCCGGTAAAACTTTCGATCATTGGGTTGTTTTTAATATAAAACCGACAATAACCGAAGTTAAAGAAAACTCACAACCTGATGGCAGCATTGTAGCTAAAAATGGTATGGGTATAAGTAGTTATATTGGGCCAGCACCACCCAATGGCGAACATAGATATTTCTTCATACTGTATGAGCTCTTAGACACTTTAGATTTATACGAGCAAGCTACAAAAACAGACCTCGAAAAAGCCATGGAAGGTAAAGTTTTAAGTAGCGCACAACTCATGGGCATATATCAAAGGCAATAGGGTCAATAAGAATGGCTAAATAGGTTTCAGGCAAAACCGTAAACTACGTATCAATATCTGCTTATGTTATGCTTATGTATATGAAAAAATGGCTATCCAATAAAGGTTTTAGCCATCTATATATACTCGTTGCTTTACTGATACTACTAGCTATTGTCGTTATCGGCATAAAAGTCTATAAAGATCACTTAAGCCCGCAGGCTTCCAAATCAGCATCGTCTATAAGCTACCCCGGCCCCTACCGAGTGGTTGGTAATGAAATACTTGCCGCTAATAATCAAAGATTTATACCTTACGGTTTTGTGCTTGAATGCATGGCTGTTAGTGCTCCTGTTAGCCAGCTTTGTCAACAAGGCACCAACGGGGCATCAGTATCAGGTATGGCCCAAGTGGAAGCTGCTAGAAACTTCTGGGACGCTAACACCATACGTTTCCAGGTCTCTCGCTGCACCTTATATAGCCAAGTACCTTACAATAGCGCCTATCTAAGCCTAGTAGATAGCATGGTGAACGAAGCTAATAAGCTAGGTATGGTGGCTATAGTCACTCTACAAGAAGAGCAGTGTGATTCAAAAACCAAGCCTTTTCCAGATGCCACGTCAGTAACTTTTTGGAATTTTATGGCCAATCATTTTAAAAATAACCCTAATGTATTTTTCGATCTGTTTAACGAACCACGACTTCAAGTTGGTAGCTCAGTTACCGAGAATGATGTCTGGAATATCTGGCAAAACGGTGGTGCCGTTAACCAACCGCCAGTTAATGATACCTTTGT
>DAHVAE010000079.1 GCA_027314795.1 Candidatus Saccharimonadota bacterium | reverse complement strand
CGCCAGGACAATTGCCATTGAACAAATCAACTTAGTATTTGATTGACACTGGCCAAGCGTCTAATCATTCGCTATACTACCCCTGATTACGGGGATTGGCGCAGTTGGCTAGCGCGCCGCGTTTGGGACGCGGAGGTCGGAGGTTCGAGTCCTCTATCCCCGACCAAGAGAAACTTTTGATAAATCCACCAGTAAATTGTATGGTGGATTAAGCTTTATAACAGATATAACATCATCACCAGCTCGTAGGTTCAACACTAATTCCGAGTTAGCGGCAAAAACGTGGAGGTTTTTTAGCCAATTTCCCTCTGTTATTGGCTTTGTATTAATGTCGTGAGACATTAATACTATGAAAAAAGGAGATACAAGTACCGCTGCCCCACGTGCGGTAATGAATTACAAAGACGTGGATTAACTGCTGCTGGTACCCAGCGCTACAAGTGTGTAGCTTGCAGGTAACGTGATTAGTATTTCTGTAAACTTCACGGTTGGCACATCGTCTAGCCCATGCTTCTTTAGCTCGGTTCTACCAGCTTTGAGTTGCGCAGATTACAAGAATCATCGTATATTTAAGTTAAATAAGTTTAATAACAAGGAATAATAAAGTGGGCAAATTACAGCAAGACCAGACAGGCTTCAGTGCCGTTGAATTGGTATTGGTAATAGTTATAATAGTTTTAATAGGCGTCGTAGGCTTTATGGTCTACAAAAACCACAACAAGTCTAAACCAACTTCTGCTTCTATCACGACTACCAGCAAGCAGACCATAACAACCCCCACAAAGGCGGTTCCGCCAGCTACCAGCATTACAAATGGGCCACAGAGTGGTTGGTACACCTACACCAATAATACGTTAGGCTTTTCTATAGCTTACCCAGGAACTATTCAAGCGGATAGTGGTTGTGCAACTCCTAGCACTGTCAGTATTGGAGCTGTGCCCACAGCTTTGATAGAGGACGCACCCAATTATTACATTGCTGCAAAAAGTTCAATTAGGTTTACATTAACTTGGGGTGCTAACCAAACCTACAATACGAGTGGCTGTACGCAGATCCCAACGGACGCAAGTAGTATCCAAACGTATAATAGTCCAATAAAGACTGATGCACAGTACGAATATTCCGTTGATAATTTGCCATTCTTTGTAAAGCAGGTTAGCGGTGAGAGTGCTGTTCAGTCAGCACTACAGAGCTATTGGAATGACCCTACTATCACAATAAGTGGCTGGCAAAATAGCACATCGGGCAATTACGAAGTGCCAACTGCAATAAGCTGCTCCCCAGCAGAAATGGGCATGGGCAATGATTGCGGGCCACTGTCCTCAAATCACGATTTACGCTATTACCCAGCGCAAAAACTGATGTTCTACTATATTCAGGGGCAAGCTGCACATCTAAGCTTAACAAGTGGTTCAACCGCAGACTCGCAAATCGTTAATAGTTTCAAAGTCTTAAATTAAAAAACTTATCGGTTGAATAACCAAGGTAATTAGCGCCATTATGGGTTCGGCAGTTCTTTGGTTGATTACTCTTACTGAGATGATTTAGTACTATCTACTTAGTCGCCAACTTTTAGAATATGTTTATACCCATCTGCCATATAGGGCGTAGATTCCGACTCTACTAGTTCGTCATCTTCGTTTTTTGGGGCGACTACCGTTGCTTTAGCTGTTATCAGAAGTGCCACTTCGCATAGCTGAAGCATATAAAGAAACTTCTTGCCAGCAATACCTCTGGACGGAGCCAGCGTGTCAATAAGCCAACTTAGGCTTGTAAGCCCCTCCTTGAAATCTTTATATCTGAACAAGCTTTCGTAGCCCCGTATTAGAATAGGTTCGACGGCAGTCTTAGTTTGGCTAACATGATTAAGTTTTACGAAATTTGACAAAAGTTTTACGTTTATATATACTAACTACTATGATCACCACTGTTTCCCCTAAGTATCAAATTGTTATACCCAAAGCTGTTCGTAGGCAACTTGAGATTAAGCCTGGTCAGAAAATGCAAGTCGAGGCGGCAGATAATGGTGACATTATTGT
Organism: Candidatus Saccharimonadota bacterium; assembly: GCA_027314795.1. Lineage (GTDB taxonomy): Bacteria > Patescibacteriota > Saccharimonadia > Saccharimonadales > UBA4665 > JAJZKE01. Next base: position 842 of record DAHVAE010000079.1, on the reverse strand, counting down.
CAGGCAGGCAAACCCAATGACAGGATTTGATAATCTAGCTGTTTTTGCTGGCAGCATTAAAACCGAAGATACTAAATGGGGCAAACAAGGCCTTGATGCATCCGACTGGATTCGTCAACAGCGTGACAAAAACTGGGATTAGCAATGGTAGCACTCGATACCAACATATATATCTACTTTCTTGAGAAAAATCCCAAGTTTTACGAAAGTGCAGAGAAGGCTATTAAGCATGCCCTATCATCAGGTCCTATTTGTGTACCAACAATTACGTTTATGGAAATAAGAAGCGGTGCCGATAATACTAGGGAAATAATCGATTTCTTTGCTAATCCACAATTTGATGTATGTGATTTCACGACTTCCTTGGCTATGCTAGCTGGCGAATTAAGATACGACCATAAATCACTTATGTCGGCAGATGCAATCCACCTCGCGACCGCTTTAGAAAAAGGCGTAGATCAATTCATTACTAATGATAATCATTTAGAAAAACTAGAACTTGATATTGAGGTTATGCCTTTAGCTCGATTTCAGTAGTGGTCCATTACTAAACAACAAGCTTAGCTATTGGGTTTAGTTTGTTTACGAGCTATATGTGAGAACGCAACTTTACTAACCAAACAAGAAGGTAAGAAGTTGTATGGCTACGATGCTATACACTTTGCAGCTACCATTGAACATAAAGTAGCATTCTTTGTGATGAACGGTAGAACGCTTACTGAACTTCAAGTAAAAGAATTACCAATTCACAGCTTGTAAATTCAAGCATTAAGCCTAGCAATGAATTTCGATTTTTATATTCAAATACTCTGAGTTTATGAGCCAATCTCTAGTTGGCTAAG
>DAHVAE010000078.1 GCA_027314795.1 Candidatus Saccharimonadota bacterium | reverse complement strand
ACTAACTCCTCCCAGTTCGCTTAGACTGCCGACACGAGTATAGTTATCTAACGTGTCTGGCGGCAAGTTAGGCCCATAACCTTCAGGGATATACGGGTCATACCAATGCCTTTCTCCTTCAGGGAATATTTCAGCAATGTACTGACCATGCTTGCCAAACCCTACAAAACCGTCAACTTCTTGTTTTAAGCCACTCATTAATATCCTTGTAGTTTAATTTTACCAAGAGAACATCATAATATAGCTCTTTATTCATGCTAAATATATCGATGTAGAATGTGGCAGCTGTGTTAATATCCTATCTCTAAGCTTTTGCGAAATAACGACCCTTAATGCCCGCCAGGCAGCCTGCATCTGCTTCTTCGCTTTCTTCTCCCCTAAATTCTCATAGGCCATAAACTGGCCGACTAAATCTCCTCGGCTGTTTTCTTCACTAGGCAATACCGTTAGGGCAATATCCGATAACGGTTCAGGTAGCTGTGCAGCAAAGGCTCTACGTACCGACTCCTCTAGTCTGACAGCAATTGTTTCAACCATAATTTCTAAGCCATCTATTGACTGTTGGCTAGTAAAACCTGAATAACTTTGGACCTCGCTAACTAACTCTTTGAACCCCATCTTGCCTCCAGTTCCAATTTTATTCTGACAAGCTTTTTGTCTTGAGGCAGTAATTTTTTTTACTGAGACTTTGTGACTATAGTATCCTTACCTACTGTTTATTTGTTAAAACTGTTTAATACCTTACTTTATATATACTGACCTTGGATTTAAAATAGTGACGATGGCAGACAAGATTGCAATCCAAGGCTATAGGAGGTCATTCCACGACCTAGCTATTAACAAGCTATACGGGAAGAAACCTAAGGAGATTGTTTACTGTAAAACTATTATTGATGTGCTTGAATCACTTGAAAATGGTATTTCAGATTATGCATTAATCGCTATTGGTAATAATAGGTATGGTGATGTTTACCACGTTTACGACATATTAATAAACAATCACTTGTCTCAAGAACACGGCCGGTATTACATAGTCGGTGAAATATATCTAAATGTCTCACACTGTCTTCTGGCTATTAAAGGTACGAAGATTTCAAATATAAGGACAATTTATTCTCAAGCACCCGCAATAGTACAATGCTTTGACTTTATCCACTCTAGGCTTAGAAATACTATGGCTGTTGAACAAGACGATACTGCCTTAAGTGCACGACTAGTTAGTGAACTTAAGAATCCGTCAGCTGCCGCCATTGCCTCAAAAGAAGCAGCTAAAGAATTCGGCTTAGAAGTACTCGCAGAAGACATTCAAGATGATGTAAACAATATTTCTCGTTTTATATTAATAAGTTATAAAAAGCCAGATAACTACAAAAATGCTACCAAGACATCATTGTTGCTATCTACTAGCAATAAATCTATGAGTCTAACAAAAGCCTTGGATTTACTAGCTGAATGCGGTATTAACCTTAGTTACTTACAATCAATATCAATCCCAAATAGGCCTTTTGAATACCAGTTTTATATGGACATAGATGCTGGGCTTGAGGATGCCAAAACTATTAAATTTCTATCTAGATTGGGGAACCTAGGTGATCAATATGAAGTTTTTGGTAGCTATAAACGTGCGGCCTTACCTAAACTCAAAAATCCTCAAAAACGAGTAAAAAGCTGGTAAGTAAAGTTTAGGCCATTTTCAGTGTAGCGGCCATCATTTTTTGTCAAATTAAAGTCTTTGTAGTCAGGAAAGAAATGGTCACAATTAAAATCACCCTCAACTATTGTTAAATATAGTTCATCGGCATATTTAATAGTGTTTTCAAATAAGCCCGCACCACCAATTACCCATAGATCAGTTTTAAAATTGGATATAAAGCTGTCTACATCATTTACTAATATGCCGCCTTTAGTAAGTTTGATGTCGCTACGACTGGCAACGTAGACAGTTCGTTGCTTTAAGTAGTCATTCATTTGGTCGTAGGTAGATCTACCCATAAACACGTTGGCGCCATAAGCAAGAGTAAGTTGTCTAAATCTGGCTTTATCGCTAGGAAGATTCCACGGAATCTGGTTGTTTTTAGCCAAGCCTCGCTGACTGTCTATAGCGGCAATGAATCTAATCATGTTTAAACTTTTCTCTTATTTGAGCTATTAAATAAAAGGAGCCGGTAATAATTAGTTGTTTAGATTTTAATTTTAAGAGTTTTTCGTAAGCTTTAGTATTGTCTGGCTCTATAGAGACATTTTCGATACCTATCTTTTTAAGAGCAAAATAGATGTCTTCGGGTGGGCAAGAGGTTATGGGTAAATCCTGTGATGACTCAAAAGTCGTAACAATAATACTGTCTGCAATCTCTTTTATAAATGGCAAAGTTTCAACATAGGCTTTATCTGATTTAAAAGACAGCAGGACAGCTGGTTTTGTGTCCGGGAACATCTGTTTATAGCTTGATATAAAGGCTAACATTTTCTGATAGTTATGGGCGCCATCCATAGTTACTAAATGATCACCTACTTTTGAGATATCCATTCTGGCGGGTATAACGGTTTTTTGACTGATCGTAAGTTCCGATAATGTCAGGTCTTTAAGCCCATCTCTTTTGGCTACAAACCTATAGGTAAAGAATGCTAATAGCCAATTTCTTTTTTGAAAGTCAGGTAGACTCTTAAAGCTTTCAGCTTGCCCGTAAACTTTTTGCTCTTCATTTTGGCTAGTTAGGTTTAGACTAGCTTGATGGTTATTCACCCAGTTATTTATTACTTTCATGATTTCATTATGTTGACTAAACATCAACAACGAGTTGTTTTTATGGACTATCCCGACCTTTTGCGCGGCAATCTCAGTAATGCTATGTCCAAGTATATTCATGTGATCAAAACCGATGTCAGTAAGTA
>DAHVAE010000077.1 GCA_027314795.1 Candidatus Saccharimonadota bacterium | reverse complement strand
ATCTTAAAGCTAATTGACCGCTTACTAGACAAATTTCAAGTATGCGTGATATCTGGTGGTAAATTTGATCAATTTGATAAACAGCTTCTAAGTAAGCTCAATACAGACAAAAACAAACTAATTAAACTTCACATTATGCCTACCTGCGGTACTCAGTACTATTCTTTTAACAACGAAAGTAATAAATGGATAAAAGTTTACTCTGAAGATTTTAATGATGAACAAAAAAAGAAAATCTTTGGTGCTTTAGAGAAAGAATTAGATGAACTAGGCTTTAGGGCAGATAAAGTATATGGTGAAGTAATCGAAGACCGAGGCAGTCAGGTAACATTATCTGTTCTTGGCCAAGATATTGTTGATGTCCTTGGTGAAGAAGGCGTTAAGTTAAAAGAAGAATGGGACCCGTCTAACTCAAAAAAAGAATTGTTCCGAGAAAAAGTGTCAAAGCTTATTCCTGAATTTGAAGTTAAAGTTGGCGGTCTAACATCTATAGATATAACGAAACCAGGTATAGATAAAGCATACGGTATGAAAAAACTAATGGAAATCTGCAATGTGAATAAATCAGACATATTGTTTATAGGTGACAGACTGCAAGCAGGCGGCAATGATTATCCGGTAGTAGATTTTGGAATTGATGGCCTTGAGATTAGCAGCTGGCAAGAAACTGCAGTTGCGATAGAGGCGATACTACATGTTGTTTGATAATACTTTTTTAATAAAGTCCTTAACTTCTTGTTTAAACCTTTGTGATGAGAATTCATCAGCACTTTTAGATATTTGCATATAATCCCAGCTTTTACTTAAGGCCCTTTCGATGGCGTTAGATAAGCTAGCTACAGTTTGTCTGTCAAAGAACACACCATTCTTGTTTTCCTTAATGTAATCAAGGCTACCGCCTTTGTTATAGGCAATTACAGGAGTACCGGCCGCTAAGGCTTCAACGGCTACGATGCCAAAGTCATCAACACTCGGGAATATAAAGGCTAGTGAAGATTGGAAGTGTTCAACTATTGAATAGTCACTAGTATTTGTTAAGAAAGTCACATTTCTATCTGCTAGCTTTTCAAGTCTTCTGTGATCTGGACCATTACCAATAACAATTAGAGGTACTTTAAGCCTGCTGCTAGCCTTAATTGCTAGGTCTATTCTTTTATACGGTGTTTGCCTGCCGGCAATAACCAGGCCGTGGCGGGAAGGCGGGTTAGGCCTAAGTTTAAACCGGTCTATGTCTACAGGCGGATGAATAATAGTAGATTCACGCTTGTAGTATTTTCTAATATTTTCTTGAACGTATTTAGATATAGAGAGGTAATAATCCGGTCGGTTTGCAGCATGTCTATCCCATCTTTTTAACGGAGTTGAAAACAACTTTAAACCAAGCTTAGCCAGCCAGTTAAAACCAAGCGGGAAGCCCGGCTGTTTTAGATACTCGTCTTGTCTGATCCAGTAATACTGAGTCGGTGAATTACAGATACAAATATGTGTAGTTTTCGGGCCCGTTTTAACACCTTTAGCTTCAGCACCAGAAACTGACAGCACTAAGTCATATTCGCTTAAATCAAGTCGGTTAAAGATGTAAGCTCTAAGCAGTGGGAGGAACTTTTTAAAACTAGTTGGCAGTTTTTGCAGCCAGGTTGTTCGAATGTCTGCATCCTTAAACCAATCAATCTTATCATCGTTATATTGAGAGGTGTAGATTGGAGCATTTGGATAAAGCTCATGAAGTGCTAGTATCTCCCTTTCAGCACCGCCAACATTTTCTATCCAGTCACAGACTATAGCAACTTTCATGCTGCACCTTTATGAAGAAGGACCACCCAGACCGTTTTAATAAGAATAATAACGTCACCCCAAAAACTCCAATTTTGAACGTAGTATAGGTCAATTTGGCGCTTTTCATCAAAGTTGAGCTCACGCCTGCCAGATATTTGAGCCAGCCCAGTTAGACCTGACCTGACTGCTAGAATTAGGTTTTTCTTCGAGTATTTTTCAAGCTCAAATACATCTAAAGCTCTTGGGCCTACTAAGCTAATATCACCTTTAACAATGTTATATAACTGCGGTATTTCATCGATACTAGTGTGCCTTAAGAAGCGTCCCCATTTGCTTATTCTTGGGTCAAATTCTAGTTTGTCACCGTTATCTCGGTACTCTTTGATTAGTTCTGGCCGGCCCATCTTAGTAAAGCCTTCTTCTGGTGTCAGGTTATTGTAAGCTTGTTTTATGGTCCTAAACTTATATATTCTGACTGCTTCACCATATCTGGATAATCTATCAACACTATAAAATATTTGGCCTCTTGGGCTAGATATCTTCTGAGCTATTATTACTGGTATCCATATCGGGATACTAATAATTAGTAGAGCTAAACCAACAATAATATCCATTAGTCTTTTGACAACCCGACCCCAACCAACTAATGGTGTTTGATGGACGGCAATAATTGGCATTGACTGAAGTAAATCTACCTGGATGTTACCGACAAATAGTTCGCTGTTGCCTGGTACAAACCGATAGGCAATATGGTGGGCTTGGGCATAGGTTAAGATCTCATCATTGTCTGCTTGTTTTGGATAAAGTTCAGTTTGAATAAACGTATGAATATGCTTACTGCCTATCTTTTTAATTGCATCCGTAAAATTGTCATAGATTTTCATGTTGCTTACTTTATCTAATGGTTGTTTGCTGCCACCAACTAATCCAACTACGTTATAGCCGGTTCTAACCGGCGATAAAGATAAGATTAAATTCTTTGTAGTTTTAGTATCGCCAATAACCAAGACGTTATTGAGTGCCTTACCGTAACTAAATAAGATCTTTTGAAATTCTCTAGCTGCTGATCTAAATATAAAGTCGGCAGCAAATGCTAGTAAAAAACCGTAAATAACTACTAATCGAGCGGGGAAGATAGGTCTGTTAACCATGTAGCTGTAAGTAATTGCAA
>DAHVAE010000076.1 GCA_027314795.1 Candidatus Saccharimonadota bacterium | reverse complement strand
AACGATCTTTGGCTTAACGAAAGTTTTGCCAGCTGGATGAGTTATTTGGCTGTTGACCATTTGTTCCCTGATTGGAAGGTTTGGACACAGTTTATTGTAGACGAGCAGGCTATTGGCCTAAAGCAGGACTCGCTAGAATTTACCCATCCCATTGAAGTTAAAATTAATAACCCTGAAGAAATTAGAACAGTCTTTGATGCCATAAGTTACGAGAAGGGTGCGTCGGCGATCACAATGCTACATGATTATCTTGGAAGTGATGTCTTTAGAAACGGCATTAGAAAGTACTTGGCGAAAAATAGCTACGCCAATACTACTACAACTGACCTTTGGGAGGCTTTAGAGTCTGTTTCCAATCAATCGGTCAGTAAGTTTATGAATAGCTGGACGACTAAAAGCGGTTACCCGCTAGTTAGGGTGGCTTATTCGGACGCTGGCGTTCACTTAGAGCAACATCGTTTTTATTTAAACCCAATGGCAGAAAAAGCAGACAGTATCTGGCCCATCCCGTTATTTACCGATTTGGAGGTAGGCAGACATAATCCCTTTAACCATCGCTCACTTAACTTAAATCTAATGTCACCGCCAGCTAGTTTGCTAATAAACAATGGTAGACGTGGTTTTTATCGGGTAATTTACGACGACCAGACAGTCTCAAGTGTTTTAGCTGATGATTTTATGACTAAAGTGAGCGACGTTGATAGATTGGGCTTACTGGCTGATGCCTTCGAGGCCGCGAAAGGCGGCTATCTTTCTACCTTAAGCGTACTAAAAATGCTTAATGTTTACTCTAAAGAAACAAGTGTAGTTGTTTGGGATATTATTGCCGGCGTTTTAAGTAGCGTCAGATCAGTAATGGACGATAACGACTTAAGAGAACAGATGAAACCCTTTATCCGCAACATCGTCCAACCAGAACTTAAACGACTAGGTTTGGCAGCAAAAGCAAGCGATAGTCACTTCGATAAATTGCTACGACCGACAATTTTAGGTTTGGCTTCAAGTGCTGATGAACCTTCGGTATTAGAAGAAGTAAAAAGACTCTTTTATAGTCAAAAACCAGGATCTATTGACCCTGATTTAAGAGGCGTAGTCTACGTTAGTATTGCAAGACATGGAGCAGTAACTGATTTTAAGACCCTCCTTAAAATGCATAACGATAGCAGCTCGCCTGAAGAAAAACTAAAACTAGCTGCAGCCTTAACTGCTTTCAAACAACCAAAACTGTACAAGGAGGCCATTAAACTGATTAAATCTGACGAAGTTCGATTGCAGGATGTTGGCTATTGGATTAGTTACATTTTTTCGAATCATTATGCTCGAGACGAGGCCTGGAAGTGGCTAAAAGCAAATTGGGATTGGCTGAGAGAGAACTTAGGAGAAGATCTTAATTTTTACCGATTACCATTTTACGTGGCTCGCTGTTACAGTTCGCTGACTTTCTTAAAAGAATTTGAAGAATTCTTTAGTCAGAATATAACGGCAGGTATGGATAGACCCTATAGGCAAGCTATTGAAACTATCCAGTGGCAGGCAGCCTGGCGGACACGAGACTTTAATAACATCTTGCAATTCTTTATCGATACTTAAGTAGACTATTTACAATTTACCAATCATAAACTAAGTTAAACCCTTGAAGCTTAGTCGATGAAATGGGCTTGGTCCAAGTAGTTTGAGTTTATCGAGGTGCTCTTTTGTACCATAGCCAAAATGGTTAATAAAGCCATAGCCCGGCCAATAAGAGGCCATGTCTTTCATGTAGTTGTCTCTAGCAACTTTTGCAATGACACTAGCAGCGCTAACTGCTTGGATTGTCGCATCAGCCTTGATAATTGTTTGTACATTATAGCCAGGTAGGTAGTTATAATTACCGTCAATAATTACATTTAAGTTGTCTGTTTTTAGATCAATAAGGGCTCGCTTAATTGCTAGGGTCGTAGCTTTAGTCAGACCTAATTTATCGATCTCATGCGGCCAACACCAGCCTAATGACGCAAAGTCTGACATGACATAGATTTCTTGAGCTAGAATTTGTCTTTTTTCAGGCTTTATAAGCTTAGAATCCTTTAGGCCACGTAATGGGGTACTAAGGCTGACGGCGCCAATTACCAACGGTCCCGCTAAGCACCCCCTGCCAACTTCATCAATACCAACTAGCATAGATTAGTTATATAGCGAAACTAACCAATATTACTAGTCTTTTTTAACTTTCTCAGTAGTTGTAGCTTTAGGCTCAGCTTGATCCGGTTTGTTAGATACCTCTGCTTTTACTGCCGGCTGCTCAGCTTTTGCTGTTTCTAGATTCTCATCTTTCTCTTTTTCTTCAGGAATTTCATTGACTGACTTATCAAAACTGACATTAGCAAGTCGGGCAGACTTACCCGTACGTTGACGCATATAGCTCAAGTAGTTACGCCTAACTTTACTTCGCTTTGTGACTTCCACTTTTACTATAAGCGGGCTATGCATAAGGAAGCTTTTCTCAACGCCAATACCACTAGCAATGCGTCTAACGGTGATTCTTGATAAATGGCTGCCCTTTTTGCTAGTTTTTATAACTAGGCCTTGGAAAACCTGAACTCGCTCCTTATTGCCTTCTTTTATTTTTTGATGTACGCGAACGGTATCACCACTACGCACATTGACTACAGCCTGCTTCATATATGGTTTAGTTAGTTCTTCAACTATATTTGACATAGGCCTAGATTGTACCTTAAAAAGCTCTAATCTGTAAATAGACTTAGCATAGCTAGCAATAAAGAACACATTTTTTTAATTCAAGTTACGGCTGGCCATGTGCAACAAAGTTATAAGCCGCTAGTTTAGCTCTTATGCGCTTGGAAGTTTGATGCCTGCCTGCTTGGAAGCGCTTAATAGTTCTGCGTTGAGTGTAAGTAATTTATCTCAATTGATAGTCTTTCAAACTTACGATCAGTTAAAGCTGAATGTTTCAAGTCCGCTAGCATATATATTTCTTCAATAACAGCTCAACTTAATAAAACAAACTATCTATTTGTTATTGGCCATCATTAATTCAGTTG
>DAHVAE010000075.1 GCA_027314795.1 Candidatus Saccharimonadota bacterium | reverse complement strand
TGCGGTTCGTTGTCCCAGTCGTATGGACGATAGTCTATCTCAGTACTCACTGCTTGAATTGGTTTAATAATATCGTTATAAAAACGCTCTTCATTATATCCACCCCAAGCTATCGGGTGGGTGATAGGCTCAAAGTAATCATCACCACAAATCAGCTTGAAGGCTGGCAATAAATTCTGCAAGTACTTAGATAAGGTAGTCTTGCCTGCACCCCCACGACCATCAATAGCAACTACATAGTACTTACCATTTTTAGGTGGGTTAACGAGTATGGCCGCTTTGATATCAACAGCTGGCTTAGGCATGATATAATTCTAACGTTCGATTATTAAAATAAAAAGTGAAAAGTTTATGACAAAAAACAAAAGAAAATCACTAGATAAAGTCTTAACTTTATTTGGGGCGGTTGCAACAATTGCTCTACTAACCCTTGGCGGCTTGTCTTGGTGGGCTTATTCATTTACATCAAATAATGTTCACAACCAGTTAGCCTCACAAAAGATATACTTCCCTCCAAAAGGCAGCCCTGAGCTAGCCAGCCCAGAAATTGGCCCATACTTAAATAAATACGCCGGCCAGCAGTTATTAACTGGGCCCCAAGCTAAAGCCTATGCCGATCATTTTATTGCCGTTCACTTAGCTGAGGTTGCAAGTGGGCAGACTTATTCTCAAGTTAGTGCTCTGTCTCAAGCTAGTCCAACTAACATTACTCTCAAAGCTGAAGCTCAGACTCTGTTCCAGGGGGAAACTTTGAGGGGTCTACTGCTTGGTGATGCCTATGCCTTTTCAACAGTTGGCATGATAGTCAAAATTGCTGCTATTGTCTGCTTTGTAGCTGGAGGTCTAATGGGCATATTGGTTATTCTTGGCCTTTGGCACATTAGCACTCAAGATTAGCAATTAAGTAAGGCATTAGTTGGATTAGAGCAATATTTAGTTTCTTTATTAACTGAACTAGGCCCATTATTAGAATTCTTAAACGGATTAGTTCTACTCGGCAGACTAATATTCCCATTAGAATTATTGGAGCTAGACTGATTTCTAGAACTTAAAAATAAGGCTAAACCGACGGTTATTAGTATTACTCCAATAACAATAACCAAAAAGGTTTTTGAACTTTTTGTCGCCTTTATATTATCTAGAGAATTAACGGCTAAAATTGACTGGGCCTGTTCATCACTAATTTGATTAGGTCGCTTTGGAGGAGAAATTTGTGGTTTATTTAGATTGGGTTCCATTTTTTTGTTTATAGACTCTCTTAAGATTATATTAGGCTTTAGCAGATAAGCAATTAAAGAATAAAAGGTATTAGCATCTTGCTAGTTTTTTTGTACTTTAAAAAGGTCTTAGGGAACTTTCTTGCCAAGTATTGTTCTTCTTTAGTGGCGCTATAAATAAAGTAAGTGCTAGCGAAGAAAAAGATTAATAGTAAAGAGATATTAATCGCAATAGCCGTACCTAAAAAGCCTGTTATGATACCCGTATAAATTGGATGACGAATATATTTATATGGACCGGCGGTTATAAGCTCAGGGTTATGTTTTTCTGACATTGGCATGCCCCAGTTTCGGCCTAAATATGCCCTAGCCCAGATTGCTAAGGCTAAGCCGGATATAAATACTATTAGTCCAATAACTTCAAACGCTAAGTTATGATCATTTAAATTAGTAAAGTTAAAATTACGCAAGTTATTGCTTTCTAGACGAATAGTAACTACTGCTAGTATTAAAATACCTAGACGAAAGCCAATACCCTTTTTTATACCAATGCTTAAGTTTTTCTTGGAATCGGTTGCTTTAATAAACCAATAAACCCAAAATAGGGCCCAAACAACTAATATGATTAGACTTATTAATGGCACTTACTATTCCCTCATGGATTTATGATTTGCCAATATATAGTTTAGCTAATCATCAAGCCAACTACCATGTTTAGATGGCCACCAGTTCCATTTATCAAGAAGGACGACTATTGATGGAACAAGCAGCGTTCTTACAAGGAATGTATCCATTAGAATACCCAAAGCTAGCCCCCAACCGATATCTACTATTTCACTGCCCCCAGATTTGCCACCAATAATAGCCAGCACGGCAAATGTCCCCGCTAAGACTAACCCAGCAGACGTAACGGTTGTACCAGTTGTGGTCAAAGCTTTGGTTACGGCCTGTTTTAGCGGTAAGCCATGGGCCTCTTCCCTGATCCTGGTCATTACTAAAATGTTATAATCCTCGCCCAAAGCTAACAAGAAAATAAACATTAAAAATGGCAATAAGAACACTATCCCATGGCTGCCACCGATATTTATAAAAATGATGGTTATTAGACCAAGAGCAGCTAGATATGATATTGCGACAGAGGCAATAAGGTAAAGAGGTGCAACCAAACTTCTCATGAGTATAGCTAGCAGTATGCCAATTATGACTATTGCTACTGGTATTACTTTTATTAGATCTTGGTTTGAAATATGGCTGATGTCATATAAGGCTGGGGCTTCACCAGCAACGCCATAATTACTAGCGCCAATTCCGCTGGCTACGATACCTGCCTGATGCCTTATATTTGGCACTGCCTTCATGGCTTGAGTACTGCTTGGGTCACCAGCCGTTAAGCTGGTAATGTATTCAACCGTACGGCCATCGGCACTAATATAATTAGTCAACGACTTATAGGCTTCATAGACCTTTAGTGGCACCACTGGATGAGCTGGAATGGTGGAGGGTAATGAACTTGGATTGCCTAGTTTGTTGTATAAAGTTAAAAGCTCACCTACGCTAAGTTCGTTGCCGTTCGGATTAAGAGGACCGGTTATCTTTGTAAACTCGGATTGTTTAGCAAGCATACCTTTGGCAACTTCAAGCGGTTGGGGATCTTGCCAAACAGGCCTATGTAGCACAAACAACAACACAGTTGGATTTGCCGCTGTTTGCGGGAAATGTTCAGCAAGCAAAGCATTACCCTTAGCAGAATCACTGCCCGGTGGTGCGGAAATATTACCTGCAAAGCCACCTGACTGATAGCCAGTAATGGCTACGGCTAGACCACCAAATATTACTACACC
>DAHVAE010000074.1 GCA_027314795.1 Candidatus Saccharimonadota bacterium | reverse complement strand
GCTAAGGCTAAAAGACAGTGATTCTTATGACTACTTATATAGCGGCTACAGCGTTTAATGTGGCTACGTTGTCTCAAAGATTACATTTTAATTTCAACGTCACAGCCAGCTGGTAGCGACAAACTCATAAGTGAGTCAATGGTTTTTGGTGTCGGTTCATAAACATCAATTAAGCGTTTATGGATACGCATTTCGAACTGTTCACGGCTTTTCTTGTATACATGCGGACTTTTAATGACCGTGAAGGTGCTTTTTCTGGTTGGTAACGGTATCGGTCCCGCAAGACTGGCGCCAGTTCTTAGGGCTGTGTCGATAATCTGTTTAGCTGCTTGATCTATAACCTTATGATCATAGGCTTTTAATCTAATCCTGATTCGTTGTTTGGTGTTAGCGGTTTTTGCTTCGGCCATATCTTCCTTTAGTTTATATCAAGTAGTCAATATATAACAATCTGTTAAGAATGAAAAGGCTTAAATATGTCAACTAGGTGACAAACAAGCTAAAATATGACATGTTAGATAAATAAAGTTATGGAGTTAAGTGTCACGAGTCCATCATAAAGCACCGTCTAAGCCTGACCGTGCCAAAGAATTACGAAACTTTCTGGGCCTTAATGGACAAAAGGCTATTGCTAGCAAGTTCTTAAGTGGTGAAATAAGGCACAACCAGGCTATAAGTTTACTCTCGCAGACCAGCAGCGAGGGCTTACTTTGGGCGGGAGAGATTGCCCTAGAAAATGCTCAGTTGGTTAGAAGCAAGGCAAGTATTCTGGACAATCTCCAAAAGGCCAAATTAATGCTTATGCGAGCTGAAGCTATCCGCCTTCATACAAATAAAGGTCGAGTCGATCACGTCGTCGCTAGAGCTCAATTACAATCACTGCATCTGCCGGTCTATGGATGTCTGGCGCTTGAACATAGTCTACCGAGTCAACAAGTTGCTGAAAAAACATACCCCCGTACTTTACAGGTAGGTATGGCGCTAGCCAAAGAATATGAGCAAACGTCAAATGATACCCCAGAGGAACTAGAGTTAAGAAAGGATATGTCTGGCACTTTAGGCGAGATTGCCGTATTAACACTGCTTGAAAGGTTTGCCCTAAATATTGGATCTGATAGTTGGTACCCTTTTCTTGCATATTTTTCTGAGGATCGACGAAACAGGCATGGCTCAACTATTGGGAGAGGATGGGATATTAGTGTTTTTACTGACTTAGAAGAGCACCAAATAGATCAAAGTTATAGAGTGCAAGTTAAAACTATCCTAGCTCATCATGCCTACTCTCTACCTATGAGCGAAGGTATTAGTTTAGTGGCAATTAATCCAGATCTAAAAATAAACCTGAGCGATCGTCGACAACTCAGTAGTCAGATTATTGAAGAGTGCAATCAGGAATTAACTGGTGAAAGCCAGTATTCTGCTGGACTCGAACAAAGAACAGAAAAGCTACTTAAGATAATGGATAGTGTTTAAGCCTGCTAGAGCTTATTTGTCTATTTTGGTGACAACACCAGCGCCAACTGTTCGTCCACCTTCACGGATGGCAAATCTAAGGCCCTGCTCCATGGCTATTGGTGATAGCAGCTTGACTTTAAAGGTTGCAGTATCGCCAGGCATAATCATTTCTTTATCTGCTGGTAGTTCCACTTCTCCAGTAACGTCAGTCGTCCTAAAGTAAAACTGTGGCTTATACCCTTTAAAGAATGGGGTGTGTCGTCCGCCTTCTTCTTTAGTTAGGACATATACCTCAGAATCAAACTCTGTGTGTGGCGTGATTGAGCCTGGCTTAGCAAGGACTTGTCCGCGCTCAATGTCATCTCTTTCAACTCCACGGAGTAGTACGCCGGCATTGTCACCTGCTTGGCCTTGATCAAGAGACTTCTTGAAGGCTTCAATACCGGTTACGACTGTCTTGGTTGTAGGTTTTATGCCGACAATTTCAACTTCGTCATTAATTTTAACGATGCCTGTTTCAATACGACCGGTAGCAACCGTACCCCGACCCTTAATTGAGAAAACATCTTCAATCGGCATTAAGAAAGGTTTATCAAGTTCTCTAACTGGCTCTGGGATAAAGTCGTCCATGGCCTTAATTAGCTCCATGATAGCGTCCTCATTAGCGGGGTCGCCTTCAAGCGCCTTTGTGGCTGAACCGCGAATAATGGGTGCATCTTTATCAAAATCATTCTTTTCAAGCAGCTCTCTGACTTCTTCTTCTACAAGATCGACTAGTTCAGGGTCGGCAAGATCCATTTTATTCATAAACACTAGAATCTTAGGAACGCCAACCTGACGTGCTAGTAGAACGTGTTCTCGTGTTTGCGGCATCGGACCGTCAGCTGCCGAAACGACTAATATAGCACCATCAATTTGAGCAGCACCGGTAATCATGTTCTTTACGTAGTCAGCGTGTCCCGGCATGTCCACGTGAGCATAGTGACGTTTTTCACTTTCGTACTCTTCGTGTGATGTAGCAATAGTAATACCCCTGGCCTTTTCTTCGGGTGCGTTGTCTATATCCTCGTATTTCTTAGGAACGTTAATTTTTGATGGTAACTTTTTTGCAAGAACATGAGTAATTGCAGCAGTTAACGTAGTCTTCCCGTGGTCAACATGACCCATGGTACCGACATTGACATGTGGCTTAGATCGATCAAATTGGTCTGCCATTTAAGCTTACTCCTTACTTTGGTCAGTTAAATTATTTCATGCATGGACTAATAACACCCACGCAAAGTGATTGAGCTAGTATACCTAAGCTCAACCTGTTTGTAAAGTGCATCGTTTAGGGGATTTGGTTGAGCGTGAATGGTATAGAAATGTGCGGATAGTTGATGAAAGTTAAAAAATGTCGGACGGGCACTATTGACTCCAATATCAGTTAGAGGTTTCTTAGTTATCCTTATTAAGGAGACCTCAAGCTAGCTGTACTTTGACTACTTTGAGTTCTTGGCAATTATAGTTTCAGAGATATTTGCTGGTACGTCTGCATAGTGATCGAGTTCCATTGAGCTTGAAGCGCGTCCTTGGGTCATACTCCTAAGGTTGGTCGTGTACCC
>DAHVAE010000073.1 GCA_027314795.1 Candidatus Saccharimonadota bacterium | reverse complement strand
CTTCAGTCTGACCAACAAGTTTTTCTTCAAAACCAGGTATTAGGGTCTTATCGCCTAAAACAAGCTTAAAATCTTTAGCACTGGCCGGGATTAATTTTTCTTTTGTCCTTGAATCGCTACCTTCAAAGTCTATAACTACTAAATCGCCAATTTTGGCTGCTCGCTTTACGGGTTTTAAACTTGCAGATCGTTTTTGTAGCTCCTTAAGGTTCAGCTCAAGCATGTCGTTAGTTACTTTTGTTTTGGCTTTAGTTAGTTTTAGGTTACGGTAATCTGGCAATTTAATATCAGTGACAATTGGCACCTCGACTTTAACCTCAAGCATTGAATAGGGTACGAACTTGGTAACTTCAATCTTTGGTTCACCGACAATTCTATGGTTTAACAACTTTTGGCTGTCAACATAGAGGTCATTTATAGCGTGATTGAGAAACTCTGTCTGCAAGGTTTGCTGATCGGCATATTTTAATATCATCTCGGTAGGGGCTTTATTTGGTCTAAAACCAGGAACTTTGACTGTCGAAGCTAAATTACTGGCAACCGTCTGACGATAATGCTCTATATCACTGTGTTCAGCTATCAGGGTATAGGTAGCCTTAGTTTTTGTAGTGTTTTGATCAGTTAACTTCATAGACTGCTACTTTAGCATAAATCTAAATAAAAAAGCAGTTCAATGTCTTATAAACAAGGAGAGGCAAAAGATTAGTCCAACTAGCCAGACTATTTCAACGATCGCACCGCTTGGTTTTTCAAACCACTGTATCTTTGATGCGAACCGACTGTAGAGGTTGCCTTGCCAGGGCCTACCTTTGATGGCCTTATAAAACCTATTGAAACTAAAAAAGTCTGGCAGGGCCGCCAGGAAAGCACAAGCAGCGGCTAGTGGCCAGTGGCTGGGTTTAGTAAGTATTAAAACTAGTACTAAAAGGCCGCATAAAATGGCGTCTATTATTAACATGGCAATAAAGTGGCTATCTTTAAATCTATTCCCTGTTCCGGCATTTTCATAACCGTGGTGTGGAATTGCATCAAGTACAAAATGAGAGACAAAAGCTAAGGGTAATGCAATCTCTGGCTGAACAACAGTTAAGCCAATGAAGGCGCCTGTTAATGAATGATTAATAGCTCGCATATGTGTATTTTATGGCTAATTCCTAAGCTGCAACTTAAATTATATGCTTTTAATCAATGGTGCGCGAGAGAGGACTTGAACCTCCATGCCCGAAGGCACATGCTCCTAAGGCATGCGTGTCTACCATTCCACCACTCGCGCTCAAGGTACAACCTATCATAACGAACTTGGCTTAAGATTTAAATACACTAATTGGCCACTTGGATTTATGGGCTTCCTGATAGGCACAATACCAAGCAGCCGTAACGGCATTAATAAGGATTGGAGCCAATTCGTTTTTAGCCTGAGAACTTAATTTTCTTGTCCAGCCGGTATCATAAAAGTTGTCATAAATGTTCATATTGGCGACATATTGAGCGACTGAGCGGAACCATGGACCAAGCTTTTTCTTGGAAACATTAGAAATGTAATCTGTTGCCGGCTTTATATCGCTGAAGGTTAATGGTGCTATTAGTGTCGCAAAGCCCATCTCGAATACTGCATGGGTGGTAAATAGTCCTTTAGGACCCCACATCTTCCAGTTGTTCTTAATGGTATGGACGCTTGTTTCGCCAGTTAGAATAAGTCGTTTTTTTATTGAATCACGAGTTTCATTACCTTCGCCGTCGCGTAGTTCAGATAGTTTCTCTTCATACGGATAGTGATGGGCTGGCGTTAAGCCATCAACTATCGCGTGAGCCAGCCAAGCCGCTTCAAAGGCTGACCTTTCGTGGTTGGCGGTTTTTAACGCCTTTACTAGTTCTTTGTAATGATAGTTTATAAAGTCAATGAGCTGGTTGTCGGTTTTATCAAAGGGATCGATAAAGTGCCACTCTTCGTCTTGAGACGGGCTTTTTCGTTTAATACTATCAGGCCCATGATCACCCTCGAAATGAAGTATGTCGCTAATGTCTGGAAAGTTAAGCCCAGGTGTTAGGCTTTCAAGCTGACGCCGAGCAATACGATCAATCTTTTGATGAGCGCCAATTATATTACCGGATATACGAGTAAGTGTTGTACCAGAATACATAGTTAAAATTAATTAAGGTTTGTCAGTTTTTGTAGTTTTGTAACTTCAGTTGCAAGCTTAGGATATTTTAGCAGATTTAGGCCTTTAATCATAAAGAATTTGGCAGCTTCTCTGGCTTCACTAATTAACTTTTTGTCTGCTAAGCCGGCTACCCTTAGATCAAGTAGGCCGTGTTGAAGTTTACCGTAAATCGCACCGGGCCCCCTGATATCTAAGTCTAGTTCGGCTAGCTTAAAACCATCGTTACTTGACTCTAGGGCTTTAAGTCTATCGCTAGGCGTGGCATCATCCGGGTGGACTAAATAAGCCATGCCTGGGTGCTTGCCTCGGCCGACACGTCCTCTAAGTTGATGTAACTGAGCTAGACCAAAACTCTCAGCGTCAAATATGAGCATACTTGTAGCATTAGGTATGTCAATGCCAACTTCAATGACGGTTGTAGAAACTAAAATGTCTAGCTTGTTAGCTGCAAAGTCCTTCATGACCTTGTCCTTTTCATCAGACTTAAGTCGGCCATGCATTACTCCAACCCTGTATTCACTAAACTTTGCATTTGCCCACTTCTGTAGCTCGGTTACTGAGTATTTAGGATGAGTATCGATGTTTGAGCTAACAATAAACATCTGTCGTCCAGCTCTGAGCTCAGTTTTTATCTCATTTAGTTTTCTATTTAGCACTGATTCTGAGACCAGTAGCGTTTTTACTAACTGACGACTTGAAGGTTTTTCAATTAGTTTAGAAATGTCTAATTCACCAAATAAAGTTAAAGCCAGACTACGAGGGATAGGCGTTGCACTGAGAGATAGTAAATGCGGTTGGGTGTTTGCCTTTAGTTTTAAAGCCTGTCTTTGATTAACGCCAAAGCGGTGTTGTTCGTCTATGATAACTAGGGCTAGTTCGGGAATTTTAACTTTATCTTGTATTAGGGCGTGAGTGCCAATCACAAACATAG
>DAHVAE010000072.1 GCA_027314795.1 Candidatus Saccharimonadota bacterium | reverse complement strand
GCACGCTTATTAATATGGTCGGGATTAACCACCAGATAGATTCTAATATTACGCTGTGGTCAAAGTCGGGCTTGTATTTACCTTTATGCCCGTCTCTATATTTGTAGACAGTATAAAACGTTAGTATGAAGACCGGAATAACTACTATTAACATTAAACTAACGGCTGTTAGCAGCAGGTTTTTTTCCTTGAGGGCGATTGGCCCCCTGGGACTAAGAACAGCCACCGTGTGGTGCTCGAAGTAATAAGTAGCTAGTGCGACAAACACAGCTAAAACTACTAGTATTAAGCCAATTCTATACTTTTTGTTCAACTCTACCTACCAAAGCTCTAATTAGAGCATTAGCGTTATATAAGCTATTATACACCTAAAGTTAATTAAGATGGAGCGCTATTTATGTATAGGCAGGCTGACTTCAACTTCGGTACCCTTGCCTAGTTCACTGCTAACAGTAATTACTCCCTCATGAACATCGGCAATCATTTTAGCTATAGATAAACCAAGACCGTAGCCTTCTTTGCCTTGCTCCTTATTTCTGGAGCTCTCTGAACGGTAAAAGCGATCAAAGATATGCTCTAAAGAATCCTTGCTTATGCCTACGCCATGATCAATGACACTAATACTTATCATGTTCTCTCTTTTGCTGGTTTTAATCAGCACGTTTTTAGCTTGGCCGCTATATTTAATAGCGTTATCTATTAAGATGACCAGCAGTTGGATAAGGCTTTCACGCTCACCATAAATTGGCAGGTCTTTAACCTCTTGATTAATACTTAAATGGTGCTGTTTTGCCAGCACCTTAGTTTGCTTAACTGCTTCGTTGACAACATCTCCGGTGCTAATAACTGTAAAGTTTTGGCGGAGTTCATCGGCCTCTAGCCTAGATAATCTTAGGATGCTATTGATAAGACGTTCGAGTTTAGAGGCTTCTTCCAGGTTGCTCTTTAGCGTTGCCTTTAGTTCGCTGCTGGTTATCTTCGGGCTAAGAAGAGCTACTTCGCTTTCCATCTTCAGAGCGGTTAATGGTGTTCTTAGTTCGTGGCTGACGTCGGAAGTAAACCGTTTTTGTTGCTCATGGGCTTCTTCGATTGGGTCTAAAGTCCGTCTGGCTAAAATATAGCTAGCAATACCCGCAAGTATAAAAACAATAATATTTAAAAACACAAGCTTTAAAAGTAGTCTATGATCAGTTGCGTCTATATCTGAGCCAGTACGAAGAATTGGGTTAGAACTAAAAATTGGAAAATGACGATATATTCGATCAGTTTGGAGGTTAAGGCTTCTGGCTATCTCTCCCGTACCAATGCCGTAAACCACCGCACTAAAAAGCAAACTAATTGCCATAGCTATAGCCAGATACCAGATGGTAAGTTTAAAAGTTGCAGAACGAAACATTAAGCCACCTTTTATGTACTTAATTTATACCCGAAACCTCTAAGTGTGTGAATAAGTGTTTTTTTCTTTGGGAATGGCCGATCGATCTTATTTCTTAAATAGCCAATATATACCTCAATAGTATTGGGTAATATGTCAGCTTCTTCATCCCAAATATGACTTGCGATCATCTCTTTAGTTATAACCTGACCCTCGTGATGCATCAGATATTCGAGTAGAGAGAACTCTTTCTTAGAGAGTTTAACTTCTTTACTGCCACGCTTAACTTCATAGTTTTGAGGGTTGAGGGATAAATCATCAACCTTAACTATTGAGCCGACAGTTACGGGCGGGCGTCTCAATAGGGCCCTTACTCTAGCAATTAGTTCATCAAAAGAAAAAGGCTTCACTAGATAATCGTCAGCTCCACTATTAAGCCCTTCGACTCTATCGCCGATAGTGCCTCGTGCAGTCAGCATGATTACCGGTGTTGAGATATTGTTTTTTCGGAGTTCACCACAGAGTTCGACACCGTCCATTTTGCCGGGTAGCATTCTATCTAGGACTATTAGGTCGTAGTCCGGGTCCATGGCGTAGGATAGTCCGCTATCTGAGTCGTGAACCATGTCTACAGCATAGCCTTTTAGCTCCAAGCCCTTCTTGACAGCTTGGGCGATCTTAGGCTCATCCTCTATAACCAGTATTCTCATAGTATTAAGTATAGCTTTTAGCTTGAGAAATTGCTTAATAAAGGAGTTATCTGTTGTTAACTATTTAAGCTTGCCGTCTTGAAGGCGGAAAGTCTTATCTGTTTTACCGGCTATATCAAGATCATGGGTAACGACAATGATAGTTGTATTTTCGCTTTTAGCTAGTCGATGCAGTAGATTAAAAATCATCTTACCGGTTTCGCTATCGAGATTGCCGGTAGGTTCGTCAGCTAAGATTAGCTTCGGATGGTTAACCAGTGACCTGGCAATAGCTACGCGTTGTTGTTGGCCGCCACTTAACCTGCCTGGCTTGCGGTCCATTTCGGCATCAGTGAAACCGACATCTTTAAGTAACTTAGCAGCTCGTTCAAGTCGGTCAGCTTTAGGCTTATGGGCAAACTCCATGGGTAGCGTTACGTTTTCAATGGCCGTTAAGTTGGGTACGAGATTATAGCCTTGAAAAACAAAGCCAATTCTTGCACCACGGTAAGCTATAAGTTCATGGTCGCTCATTTTAGAGATGTCTTGGTCCCCAACTATTATTTCGCCTGATGTCGGCTTATCTAAACCGCCAAGTAGGCTAAGTAGCGTTGTCTTGCCGCTGCCGCTACGACCAATAATGCTAACAAACTTACCGTCCTCGACCTCAAAACTAATACCGTTGACTGCTGCCACTAAGCCGCCACCTGTTTTAAACGACTTGGTTATATTATTTACTCTTAACATTTTATTACTCCATCCTCATAACTTCTGCTGGACGGACTTTGGCTATTAAAAATGAAGACGCCGTTGAGCCAATAATAGCAATGATAATGGCAGCACCAATACCGTCAAGAACGACCGACCAACCAACTATGGTTTGAATATTACTAAAATCATTCCTTAGACCTCGAAAGGGTCCATGGCTGGCTTGACGTAAAGTGAAGTTGCCGTTGCCGTTTGCTATGCCCCTGAAACCGCCAGAGCCCCGCTTAACTAGACCGCTAACTGGTGAAGAATTCTGGCTAGTCACTAGTAAGCGGGTAATAGGGTTGGCAGCAGCAATGCCAATTATGATACCAATAACAGCGCCTACGACAGTCAGGGTTATAGCTTCGCTCATAAATTGACAAACAATTTTAAAGTTAGATGC
>DAHVAE010000071.1 GCA_027314795.1 Candidatus Saccharimonadota bacterium | reverse complement strand
TAATCTTTCCATGGGATTATGGTTCTTTTTGAAAGAACAATGCCTTGTTTTTGTTTTAATTAAAACTTCAACATTAAGGCGAGGCACTTTTGTATAAATGTATGTAAATTCTTCGTCTGTAAGTGGTAGCTTCATGCTGAAACATAAAAGTTCCTAATACACCAGGCACTAGGAACTTTATTAACTTTTAAACTTAAATTGGAGGTCCAGCAAAGAAGTAAGTTATATATTTATGTTGAAGAACTTCTTAGATGGAGACTGCTTCTGGATAATCTATATAGTTAAGATCAACTGCGCAAGAAAAGATTGAATGCAATATATTCCTAGTAGAAGTTAAGATTATATGTAAGACAACTTAAGCCACAATATTGTGTATCTTTTATCCTATTATGAACTTTTCTAAAGCTGCTTTAAGGGCATTTTTACTTGGTTCACCACTATCTATGCGCTTTACGATTTCTTGCGGAGTTAGCCATTCGTAGCCTGTAAAATCTGCTTTATTGTATTCGTAGATATTATTTAAAGGATACAAAAATACACCAGTAAAGAAGTATGGCATATGAGATACAGGGTCTAATCTACCCAAGAACTTTAGTTTAGTTCTATCTATATCCAGGAAGAGTTCTTCCTTAAACCCTCGTACAATACCATCTTCATACGATTCGCCTTTTTGCACATGTTCTGCAACACTAAAATCAAGTCCATTTGGAGCGATACGCTTATTGGCTGTTCTGCGAGGAGTCCATATCTTATTGTCTTTGTTTTGAATGAAGGCAACTGTTTCACGTATATAGCCTGCTTTGTTTTCAAGTAAAGTTCTAGCATCAGCTTGATTAATTGTTCCAATTACTTGGTCTTTTACGTCTACCAAGTCCATGACATCGTTGTCGTCAGCTTGAACGTGTTGATACGCCATGTAGACATATTAGCAAATTACCCACTAAAGTGTTTATATACTCCACCTCTATAAAACCTGACCAATTAAACAGAAAACTGAGTGGTTCTTTATTCGTGGAGGTCGAGACAGACTCCAAGTTACCACAATTAATAGCTGAAGTTATGCGTTGGCGTACTGTCATAAGTACCGATTACTCCCATTACCTACTTACTACATATAAAGCCTGATTTGTTCGGCACTTGTAAGGGTAGAATCCAGTTGGTTCCTTGCTGAATCCTACCCCTTATCTACCTAAAAGGTTAAAAGTACGGACCCTAGGGGGTTATCTTTTGAGCTTTTAGTTTTTAGGCGGGAGGCTAACTTTAACTAAGTGCTTCTTGTAGTTTTGCTGCTTGTACAGCCATTTCATGCAATTCACCAGGCAACTGACTTACTGGCGCAGGAGCATTATCACCCTTAATTTCATTAAGTAGGTCATTACCGTAAGTTGCGATACCAACTAATCGGTTAGCAGATAGACCTGCTAGAGCAACACCTAAAGTTCGTGACGGTCGGTATGTACCACTAGTAACATGAACTAATGGAGAGGTTTCATTTCCACTAGCTTTAGTAACTTCATCAACAATACCAATTACAGCAGCAGTCCCAGGCTGTCTGTCATACTTACCGCCCTCTAAGTCTCTACGACTAATTTGCATTAAAATAACTGGTGTACCATTTACTTCACCCACAGCTTTAAATTGACCTGTTGGTTCTTGCGAAACAGCGTTGTTATCATTTATATCGTAAGCAGCATTTAAGACCCTTGGCTCTGGGTATTCAGTAAATCCAGGCAAAGCACGAGCTACATCACCCGCAACATCATATTCAGTCCTACCAACTCTACCGAAAAGCCTTTGCGCACTAGCTATTTCGGCTTCATTTTTCAATTCACGGTGAGGACTAGCACTAATAATAATTGACTTAGGTTGTGCAGCTTCATCATCTACAACCATTCGTGCCTCTGCCAACATCTTATGAGGTTGACCACCCTCAATAATAACTGTAGCACCGATAAGACCTTGTTCGCTCAACGCAACATTTTCTGGTCTTCCGAAGCCTAATTCACCTGCTTTATTTAAAAGAGCAGCTCGTCTTTCGTCGGTGAGTTCGGGTATGTCTGGGCTTTCAGCTCTTACTTCAGTTGGTTTTGGAAAGGCTTGGACTGGTTCTAAATCAAGGTTTTCTGGGAAAGCAATTCCTACTGCTTCTCGTAAAACACCTTCAGAATGTGTTAGTACTTGTTCTGCGTATTCTCTTGGGGTTGGAGTTGATTCGTGGTTTGTCATAGTAACCTTATTTTACACTACCTACCATATCATACTGTTACATTTTTTACAAGTCCCGTATCTGTAACTGTTCGGTTAATTTTGAAAAGTCAAAAGAACAGTACCTTAGTATATATTTTTAAACTTTTTAGATTTCTACTCTATTGAAAGCATAGGTAACTGTGCTTTTACGCTTCATACGGTACGGTCTACTGCGATTTCGTGAGTTTGACGCACACTTCTTTTTCGCAGTAATCTCCGCATATACACTAGTTATGTGCGCTGATTTACTTACGCTCTAACCAGCATTGAGCTGCTTTAATATCACCGTCATTACTAGACTTTAGAATAACTTATTTTGTTCTAAAAGTAGACCGCCAGCCAGTACTCACAAACAGGATATAGACATAAAGGATAAATTAATAAGATAGCATTAAAGAAGTTAATCTACTGATAATGATATCGGCAATTAGATATGCGTAATTCGTCGTCAGTAACCATATAAATTAAACGATGCTCATCAGTTATTCTCCTCGACCAAGCTCCAGATAAATCACGCTTTAATGGCTCTGGTTTGCCAATACCATCAAATGGACTACGCTGACAATCTTTGATTAGCTGATTTATTTTCTTAAGGATTTGTTTGTCGTGTGACTGCCAGTAAAGATAATCCTCCCATGCTTGGCTGGTAAATGTAAGTTTTCTAGACATAGCCAAATATTAGATTTCAATAAGCTCGTGAGTCTCTACTTTTCCAGCTTTAGCATCTTCAATTGACTTACGAAGGCGTTCAGCATTAACGGGGTTACTTAGCAGATAATCAGTCTCGGTGTATGAATTAAAAGTATCTAAAGATATTAGTACTACTGTTTGCCCATCATTACGTGTAATAAGTAATGTATCCTGGTCATCAATTACCTGGTCAAAATAGTTTTTAGCGTTTTTGCGAAATTTAGAAATAGTTGTAACATTCATAGTACTTTATATTGTATCCCTTAAGATACTCTGCGTCAACAACGAATTAGATATTTTCTGTTTACGTTCTATGTTTACTCCGTTACTGGTTAAGTTGGGGGTAAACAATAGAAAAATATATAGTTAATTTACTTGTGCTAGTTTTGAAAATGTTTACACCCCAGGATTAACAGATATTAAATT
>DAHVAE010000070.1 GCA_027314795.1 Candidatus Saccharimonadota bacterium | reverse complement strand
GCTGGATTCCAGCGGGTCGAACCATAAGGAGAATAATAACTAGGTGCTTGAGGTATGGCAGCCAGCATGGCTGATTGAGCTAAAGTCAAGTTAGCAGCGCTTGTTCTAAAGTAATCCTCCGACGCTGCCTGAACGCCGTAATCAACACCGCCATAAGGAGCAATATTTAGATAACCAGTTAATATCTGATCTTTTGTATACTCCCTATCTACCTCAACAGCTAAAATCACCTCTTTAATTTTAGTAGCTATTGTTCTTGAACCTATCCAGCCTTCATTTAACTTAACTAATTGTTCAGTTATCGTGGAAGCTCCTTGTAGACTACCGCCAGTTAAGTCGTGAAGTCCTGCCCTTAGTATGGAGCGGATATCAAAAGCGCCCTCTTTGTAGAAGTTTTTGTCCTCTATGGCAACTGTAGCGTCCTTCATATACGGTGCTATCTGGTTGGACTGAACCGGTACTCTTTTAATGCCATTGTAGTCTTGGAAGAGCAGTTGCGTACCGGTGCTATCGTAATAGGAAACACTGCCACCTAAGCTATCACCCGATATGTCTTTAAGCTTTGGTAAATCTTTTCTAAAGTAGGCAAATAGGCCAATTGTTAAGAAAAAACCTACTAGTATGGCGATACCAATAACCTTAAGCCCCATAATAGCGCCTTGCCGAGAGAACCAGTAGTGATACATCCTTTTGGGCTCAAGACGTACAAGTAGCCGTTTAAATTTGTTCTTAGGTAAGGTAGATAAATATAGGGCACGCTCAGCAGCTCGTTCTGCTTTTTTAGCTTTTTTACGATCGCTTAATGATTGATTTAATTTGATAGATTTGCCGCTTTTAGTAGTATACGTTTGTCTACCACGACGATTGCGACCTGTATTCTGCCCCATGAGTTATGTTTTTATGCCCTCCAAGTGAAATATGCTCATACGGTATTATATATCATAAAAAAGTCAGTAGGAACTAAATAAAAGTAAACTTTTTCAGCTTGTGTTCAGCCACTTACTCTATCAAATTTTGTGTATAATCTTAATCATGACATTATCCGAAGAGCTAACTTGGCGCGGACTATTAGAACAAACTACCTTTAAGGACATCAAAGCTGTAGATGATGGCGGCATTACTTTATACTGGGGCGTTGATCCCAGTGCCGATTCAATGACTGTTGGCAATTTAGCCCTAGCGATCTTGGTAAAACATTTTATTATGGCTGGGCATCAAGCCGTGCTTTTAGTTGGTGGTGCGACCGGCCTGATTGGCGATCCAGATGGCAAGGCCACTGAGAGAGAGCTCATAAAACCTGAAACAATTGAAGCTAATAAGCAAAGTATAGTCGCTCAATACAAAAGCTTATTTGCGGGCGATCAGTTTGAAATAGTGGATAATCTTGACTGGTTTAAAGACATATCCTACCTTAACTTTCTACGAGATACAGGTAAACATGTGCCAATGCGCCAGATGTTAGGGCGTGAATTTATCCAATCACGGCTAGGTGAAGAAGGTAGCGGCATCTCTTACGCTGAATTTAGCTATGTATTAATTCAAGCTTATGACTTTCTAGCCCTTTATAAAGATAAACATGTAACTCTCCAAGTTGCTGGTAGCGACCAATGGGGCAACTCAATAGCCGGTGTGGAGTTAATTAGACGTATTACTGCCGGTAATGCCAATGTCTGGACAGCGCCATTAGTAGCTAATAAAGCCACTGGCCAGAAGTTTGGCAAGTCTGAAAAGGGTGCCATTTGGCTTGACCCAAACAAGACTAGACCAACCACATTTTACCAATTTTGGATCAATACCAGCGATGAAGATGTTGAGCATTTTCTTAAGATTTATACTTTTTTATCGAAGGACGAGATTGACGATCTACTCAAGCAGCATCAGGCAGATCCTAAAAGTCGGCAGGCTCAAAAAGTCCTAGCTAACAATGTAACTAGTCTGGTTCATGGTGAAGATCAAGCTAAGAGTGCTGAAGCTGTCACAGCTTATCTTACTGGCGAACAGGACATATCTGAAGCTAGCGAGGCAGAACTTAATAGCGTTAGACAAGAGGTACCTAACCTTAAATCACCTAGTGACTTACATTTAGTTAACTTATTGGTAACTACTAAACTAGCAAAATCTAAAACTGAAGCTAAAAGCTTAATAGATAGCGGCGCCATCTATATTAAAGGCAAGTCTTTCAACCTGTCAGAATTAAAGCCAGAAGACTTTATTAACGGCCGTCTAATAATTAGACGGGGTAAAGCTTTCAAGGATTCAGTCTTAATTGAGCTTTAGTTTGCTTATGAATGAGTCTAGTGACTTACGAGATATCAAGGGTATTGGGACTTCACTGGTCGATAAACTCAACCGCTTAGGTTTAAAAACGATCAATGATTTAATCGAATACTTCCCACGTCGTTATGATGATTTATCAAGTGTCAGCCCAATTAAGTCATTATCGCCTGGACATGTCACTATTAGAGTTATGATCAAGTCTATTGCTGGTCGCTATATAAAAAATGGTAGACGTATAACTGAAGCTATCGCGAGCGATGATACTGGCAGCATTAAACTAACCTGGTTTAATCAACCGTATCGTGAAACAAGCCTAAAAAGAGACACCTTGTATTATATCTCTGGCAAATACGAACTTCGCTACGGTCGCTTTGCAATCTATAACCCAATTGTTGAAGCAGTATCAGACTTTCCTTTAAATACTGCGCGAATTGTCCCCAGGTATTCTCAAACTAAAGGTTTAAGTTCTTCGGATATACGCAGAGCCCTCTTTAAATTAACTGATCTAATAGCTTTAACGCCGGAGTCGTTACCGATTGAAATTATTAAAAAGTACAAATTAGTTAGCTTAGGCAACGCACTTTATGCTATTCACTTTCCTGATTCAATAAAAGCCTTAGAAGCTGCCAAAAGACGTTTAGGGTTTGAAGAGTTATTCATGATGATCTTAGCTAGCGAACTAAACAAAAGCGCTTACGAAAACTCTAGCGCTGTAGAAATAAGCTTTGACCAAGCCTTAGCTAAAAACTTTGTCGATAAATTACCCTTTAGTTTAACAGACGACCAAAGAAAGGCGGCTTGGCAAATCTACTTAGATATGGCCAGATCAAGGCCGATGAACAGACTAATTGAAGGCGATGTAGGCTCAGGCAAGACGGCTGTCGCTGCCATGGCGGCGTTGATGGTTGTAAACGCTGACAAGCAAGCAGTTCTAATGGCTCCGACCGAGCTTCTTGCCCGTCAACATGATGGTACCGTCAACCTAATGTTTAAAGCTATAGGCTTAGCCGGTAAAGTTGATTTATTAATTGGTGGCATGAGTGAAGCTCAAAAATCTAAAGCTCATCAAAGAATCCTAAACCAAGAAACTATGTT
>DAHVAE010000006.1 GCA_027314795.1 Candidatus Saccharimonadota bacterium | reverse complement strand
ATAGCCGGCGCTGCCCAATTAGCCAACACAATTATCTGGAACGGCGCAATGGGAGTCACCGAGACAAGTGGGCTTCAAGGGGCTGTTGGGCCATATTCTCACGGTACAGACCTGGTGATCCAAGCCCTAACCGGCGATATGGGCCATAAGCCATATACTGTAGTTGGTGGCGGTGATACCGTTGGCTACCTTGAAGGTCGTAAACTAGTTAAGTTATTTGATCTAGTATCAACCGGTGGCGGCGCTAGCTTAGAGCTAATGGCCGGCCATCAACTACCAGGTGTTGAAGCCTTGCTTAATAAGTAACTGCTTATGCTAGACTATCTAAAGAATGAGCCGTAGTCTAATAGTTGCTAACTGGAAGATGCACTTCAATATTCATGATGCCAGTTTGTATGTGCATCACTTTAATAAGGCGCTCAATTATCATCGCTCTATTGAAGTAGTTTTAGCGCCTTCACTCTTAACCCTTCAACCCCTAAGCCTGCAAATAGACCGGCGCAAAGTTAGACTAGCAGCTCAGAATGCCTATTCAAAGGACGACGGACCATATACTGGCGAGGTTAGCTTTACTATGTTAAGTGGGTTGGTAGATTATGCAATAGTTGGGCATTCCGAAAGACGGATATATTTTGCTGAGAGCTTAGAGCTAATCCGAGACAAGGTAACTGCCGCAATTCGTAACGACATTAACCCAATTCTCTGTATTGGAGAATCAAAGCCGGAGAAAATAGCTGGTGAAACTAAAAGAGTCATCCATGATCAGCTGATAACGGCCGTTTCTGATTTAACTGCCGAGGAAGTTAAAAGGGTTAACATTGCCTATGAACCAATCTGGTCAATATCGACATTTGGCGGCGAACATGCCGACCCTACTGAAATTCAAAAGACCATTGACTATATTCGTTACCAAATAAGCGAGCTTTATGGCGCTTCTACTGCAAGCGAAGTCAGAGTTTTATACGGCGGCAGTGTTGACGATCAAGATGCCGGTGGCTATCTAGCCTTAGATGGTTGTGATGGCGCTCTAGTTGGAGCAGCCAGCTTAGATTATGAAAAGTTTGTGAGTATTATAGACACGGCGCAGAGTATTCGTCTGGCTAAAAAGAAAGATTAATTTTACCTTAGTTGTTGAACTGGATTAAAATAGTCTTTAAATGGAGGACAGACTATTAAGGGGTTTAAACCCTGAACAAAAAAAGGCCGTCATAACCACAGAAGGCCCAATTTTAATATTGGCTGGAGCAGGTAGCGGTAAGACTAAAACCTTAACTCATCGTATTGCCTATATTCTAGCCACTAACAAAGCTAGACCAGAGTCAATTCTAGCAGTAACGTTTACTAATAAAGCTGCCAGTGAAATGAGAAGCCGCATTGCCAGGCTAATTGGCGGTCGTGAAACCAGTTATAGCTTCATGCCATTTATGGGCACTTTTCACGGTATCTGTGTCAAGATCTTAAGAGAAGATGGTGAGCATATAGGAATTGCTAAGACCTTCGTAATTTTTGATGATTCTGACTCACTTGCAACTGTAAAACGGGCTGCCAAGAAACTGTCCATTGACGAAAAAAGCTATCCCTCAAGAGTTACCCGCTCAATTATTAGCTCAGTCAAGAACGAGATGATGACCCCAGCCCAGTATGCTGAAATAGCTAGCTCACCGGCTCAAAAAGTTGCCGTCCAAATCTACCCAATTTATGACGCCGAACTTAAAAACGCTAGTGCACTCGACTTTGATGATTTAATTACTAAAACAGCCCAGTTGCTTAAAACCGTTAAATCAGTAAGAGAGAAATGGCAAAAGCAGTTTAAGTATATTTTTATCGACGAGTACCAAGATACCAATGCTGCCCAGTACCAACTAATTAAACTTCTAACCAACAAAACTAACAACCTGGCCGTAGTCGGCGATGACTACCAGTCTATATACATGTTTAGAGGCGCTGACTTTAGAAACATTCTAAATTTTGAAAATGACCATAAAAACGCTACAGTCATTAAGCTCGAACAAAACTACAGATCAACTAAAAATATTCTTGATGCCTCAAATGCTTTAATTTTAAACAACACTAAGCGTAGCCATAAAAGTCTTTGGACTGATGCCGGCGAAGGTCAGCCAGTCAAAATTATCCAAGTTAGCAGTGAAAGAGCTGAAGCTGAAACATTAATCAGACATATTAAAGAGAATGTAGATAGCAGCAAATATGCTTATATGGACCATGCCGTACTTTATCGTACCAACGCCCAAAGCCGTCCGGTGGAGGAAGCCTTTATTCGTTATGGCATACCTTATCACATAGTTGGTGGCGTAAGGTTCTATGACCGAAAAGAAATAAAGGACATCATTGCCTATCTTAGACTAATTTACCAGCCAGAGGACCGGCTATCGCTTGAACGTATAGTTAATGTGCCAACACGTTCTATTGGACCGAAAAGTCTAGCAACCTTTTTAAGTTTTGCGGATAAACTTGGCAGCTTAAATAACGCCTTCATGACTGTCCAGACTTGTGACAATCTGACCCCAAGAGCCAAACAAGCTTTAATAGACCTCAACGATATCTTAAAGCAGCTTAGATCATTGCAGCAAACTACCAACCTAACAGGTTTTTTGGACTCACTACTAAGAAGACTGGACTACCTAAATTATCTCAACGACGGAACACCACAGGGTGAAGCTAGGCAAGAAAATGTTAAAGAATTACTCAGCGTTGCTAACGAATATCAAGACGTTGGACTGGCGGGCTTTTTAGAGGAGGTGGCGTTAATAAGTGATCTAGACAGTGCAAACTTTACTAATGATCAAGTAACTTTAATGACTGTTCATGCTGCTAAGGGCCTAGAATTTCCAGCTGTCTTTATGATTGGCATGGAGGAGACTATCTTCCCCCACTCTCGTGCACTATATGATCAATCCGATATGGAAGAAGAACGTAGGCTTTGCTATGTCGGCATGACTAGAGCTAAACAAGAGTTGTATCTAACTTATGCCTCGAGCAGACTAATTTACGGGGGTGTTATGCATAATCCGCCAAGTCGGTTCTTAACCGAAATAGATGGCCAGTTTGAAAATGAGGCCAGCTATACTCTTGCCCCTACACTAAATATAGCGCAGGAACATATAGACCTAGAGCCACACTACATCCCGGAACTTTCTGCGGGTGATGAAATTAACCACCAGACTTTTGGCAGAGGCACAGTAGTTGAACTAGAAGGCGATACTGCTGCCATATATTTTAAAGGACGTGGACTTAAAAAACTTAATTTAGCATTTGCGCCACTTGAAAAACTCTAGGAGCTATCAGAAATACTTCTTAATCTTTGCTACAATATAAGGCACGTCTAGAAGGCAATAAAGTGCTAGATAATTCGATAGTGCTGACTAGATCAATTTATTATGCTAGCTAGATCGTCGTGGGATAAATATAAAAGAGGTTTTCGTCGACAAAAGCGTCGAGCTAAAATACTAGGACGACACCCCTTTGCTGTACCCGTATTTACTGGGTTTATTTTAATTCTTCTAACTTTTATTTTATTTAGAGCATTTGGCAATGCGGCAGTTATTCAAGTTACACCAAATTCAAAAATAGCAATTGTTTCCCATGATGGTATACAACAAGTAGTGCCAACCAATGATAAAACTGTCGGTGATTTACTGGATAAACTACACATCAAACTACATACTGGCGATGTTGTCCAGCCAAGCCTAGATACGCCGATAAACCAAGATGACTTTAGGATAAACATTATTCGGGCAGTGCCAGTTGAAATAGTTCAAAATGGCACAGTAAACTATACTTTTAGCGCTGCCGCAACGCCTCGAGCTATTGCCGAGCAAGCAGGTACTAACGTTAGTGCTACAGACTACGTAACTAGCCAACCAACTGAAAACTTTCTCTCGAGCGGTGCTATTGGCCAGCAGGTCATTGTTGAATCTGGCATTCCAATTAACTTAACTCTTTATGGCCTAAATCTACCAGTCTTTGTTCATGCATCAACAGTTTCAGATCTTATACAGTCTGAGAATATTCACTTAAACCCTACGGATAAAGTCACGCCATCTCTAAATTCAGCACTATACCCTCACGAACAAGTCACCATAACTGGCAATAACGTCGTTGCAAAAGAAGTAACCCAAACTATATCGATGCCCGTTCAAACGAACTACGTTTCTGATCTAGCTTACGGTACCAGCTCGCTGGTTCAACAAGGCTCACCAGGACAAGAGGAAGTTATTTATGAAGAGGTAACTGCAAACGGCAGTACTACCAATACGCCAATAGAGACTGTAGTTACTGTGCCGGCAGTCACCCAGATCGTTGATGAAGGCGATAGCCTGACTGGTATCCAAGGCGACATGTCTCTAGCCGGCATATCACCAGGTAGTTTCACTTATGCTGATTACATCATCTCGCATGAATCAGGCTGGTGTCCAACTAAGTGGCAAGGTGACTATGGTTATTGTCCGGCCGGCTTCTCCCAGCAGTACTCTAGTGATGCAGGTGTTGGTTATGGGTTGTGCCAATCAACCCCGCCAATCAAGATGTCTAGCTTTGGCTCCGACTGGTCAACCGACCCAATCACCCAACTAAAATGGTGCAACTGGTATGCCGACACTAAGTACGGTGGCTGGTACAATGCCTATATACACTGGACAATAAATGGCAACTGGTAACAAAATATCTCCCAAAAAGTCACTTGGCCAACATTGGCTAACCGATAAAAAGTCGCTTGAAAACATCATTAACTTAGCAGGCATTAACAAAACTGACACAGTTCTAGAAATAGGCCCAGGCACAGGCGAGTTAACTAAACTCTTGTCAGCCCAAGCCAAACAGATAATCGCTGTTGAGCTGGATAGCAAATTGGTAGAGCATCTTATAAAACTCAAATTACCTAACTTAATAATTGAAAACATAAACATACTAAACTTTAACTTTGAAAAAGCCAAAGACTATAAACTGGTAGCGAATATCCCATATTACTTAACTGGTAAGATAATTAGGCTAATAAGTGAAACATCTAACCGACCAAAACTTGCAGTTCTATTAGTTCAAAAAGAGATAGCCGATAAGCTAACTGCAACAGCCGGTAATCTATCTATTTTAGGGCTAACTTGCCAGTACTTTTGGCAAGTAAAGAAGGGGCCAATAATAACGGCAGATAAATTTGACCCGCCACCAAAAGTGAATTCTCAGATAGTTAAGTTAACCCCTATAATACCAACTTTAAGTAATGAAAAACAAAAGGCCCTGTTTAGGCTTATTAGGATTGGCTTTTCTTCAAAAAGAAAAACATTACTAAATAATCTATCCAGCGGCTATAGGGTAGATAAGCAAACCATCGAGTCAGTTTTAAGTCTGGCTAGCATTGATAAAAATAGGCGAGCTCAAACATTAAGCGCTAATGAATGGATAAGTGTACTAGAAAAACTACCCTATGCTTAACATTCCATTTATGCTATAATACTTATCGATGGGGCTGAATGTTAAGCTCGACGTTGGACTTTATCGGTTAGATCAGCAGGTCGCTTGTCAGCGTTATATGATAAATCATTTTAGATGCAATGTCTAAGATTAGTGATTTCGTAGCAAGTATTAATCCATTTGCACGTCTCACACCAGCTTTTAATTTAGTTTAAAAGCAATGCCTAATATGACATCAGATAGTATTAGTGCGTTTCATATCTTCTGGTTGCCTATTTAATATGCCTTAGTTAAATAGTAAGACCTAAAGGCTATAGAGACAGAATGTTTGTTTGTTTAGATAATTGTCTTTGAACGATATAAAACAAACTAAACCCGTAGAAGACTAACCAAGATAAACTAGCGGACCCGGTTGCAATCACCGGCAGCTCCACCAAGCATAAATGGAATGACCTCTGTAATATGAGGTCTTTTTTGCTGCTTAACCTTGCAAAAAAGTCTTAATAGCAGATAATTAAATACTACTAATTTAGTTTGGAGTGTTATGCTTTTACGTTCCCTACTTGAAAAGCATGTTCCATTGAAAGAAGGCGAAGAGCCGCTAACTAGAAGGGCAGCTCGAGCTGTAGCTTTTAGAGGATCATATATTAAGCCTGGGCTCATAATTGGGGTAGAAATACTGCCCAATTATGATAGTGAATCAAATAGTGGTATTTGGCCTTGGCAAGTATTTGTTACTCGTCAACATACTAATGGTTCGGTATCTCAATCGAGGCCATTAAGAAATAACTTAGTCAATTTTACTATTTCAGAAGACTATAGAGACCCTCGTGAGGGAGTCAACCAATTACAACGACAAGAAGCTATTAATAGAGCAAATAGGATAGAGCGAATTGCACGTAAAGTTAAGATTATAGTAGCCGGGTCGGCACTTACTGGAGCTAGTTTGGCTGCAGGTTTATTAACTGGCAGTGTATCAAGCGCTGAAGTAAGTACTCCAACAGTATCTGTTCCATATGCCGAATACGGAGTGCCGAGTATACAGAGCGAAGGTCTTAGTTTAAGCCTGTCCATCCAGCCTCAAGATGAGAGTACTCACTTAAGCGGTGCTTCGCTTAGTTAGTAGTATAGTATTTTAGCAATAGCCCCTAGGGAATACCTACCTAGACCCAGACTTACTCTGTTTCAGTTAAACATAATCTTTCCAGAATAAATTAGGCCGATCTTTAAACCTTGATACAGGCTATCCGCCTATATACCCACCAGCAAATTGCAACGTAAAGTAAGCCCACGCGATAGCCATTGCCGCCAGTACTAGTGAATAGGCAAGTTGCTTATTCTTTAGAAAGTCAAATGCCATAAACTGTAGTGGGAAAGCCGTATGTACGTATCTACTGAAGCCACCAAACTGGTTGCCAACAATAGGTATCAGTAAAAACAAAAAGCTTAGATAAGCAAAACTCCGCCGCTTATTCCACCAATAGATTATGGCAACAATAAGCAAGATTACAGATAATAGATTAAAGAAAGTAATTGTCTTAATAAGCTCTGAATAATGGAAATTTAACCAGCCATGACTTTTTTGGGCCAAGATAAAAGATAGTGGGCTAGAAAACTTAATATCTAGATATAAGCTGTAAGCCCCTAACCCAATTAACCCAATAACTAAAGTTGCCACTACCTTCAGTGGCTTTATTTTCTCTTCAAGTAACACAATACAAGCAGCAAATAGAATTAATATTCCTTCAGTATTGGCAATAGTTGTTAGTAAGCCAAACAGACCAGCCGCTAAGTATTGTTTTTTAAACGCATAGTATAGACAAGCTATACCTGTAAACACAACCAAACTAGAAGCATAAGCTGCTACCAGGAATATAGATGTCGGGAATAGAACTAAAAACATTACTCCGTTTATCGCACTGATATTATCTTGAAGCTTAAAGTAAAGTTTCAAAAACCTTAAATAGTAGTAAAGTGCACCAATAAGACATAACCACGACACCACTAGGGCACTAGTCACAGTTGAGCTAATTACTTTGTTCATGTAGTGAATAAGCATAGGGTAGAGTGGGTAGTAATTAGCTTGGTCGACATATGTATAACCATGCTGAGAAATATAGATATAATTAACACCATCCCAGTTGGCCATAAATGACAATGGATTGGTTGGCTCTTTATGATACCTGGCAATAGGTGTAGTGTTTAGTGGCACAACCTTGTTGTTATACCAACCTAAACCAACTCCAACCACAATCATACAAATGGCTATAACCAGTGCTAGTAGCAGGGTGTTTTTGTTTAAAACTTTAATAAACCTTTGATATATTTGTGACATTTATTGCACCATTAGTTTAGTATATATAACCTATAGTATAAATTAAGCTGAAATAAATATTCTAATCTAGATGTTAGTTTAACAACTATAAACAACTATAGACACTTGCATTACTTAGAATATATCTTGTATATTGATGTCAACTAGATAAAGCTGCTAAGTAACGTTCGGTTCGGTTCTAGGGAAGAATATCAGTGTCTTTAGGGGGCAGCTAACTGGCTTACCAGATTACCTTAAGGTCTAAAAAAAGGAGTGACCTAAGTGGCAACAAGACTATTTGTTGGTTCGCTGTCGTGGAATACCACAGACGACCAACTAAAGGAATTCTTTGCTAGCGCTGGTACTGTCAGTTCAGCTAACGTCATCGTCGATCGAGACACTAACCGATCAAAAGGTTTTGGTTTCGTCGAGATGAGTAGCGACGAAGAGGCTCAGAAAGCAATTTCTAGCCTTAACGGCAAAGAGCTTGACGGACGAGCAATCGTTGTTAGCGAAGCCAGACCACGCGAGAGTTAGTTAAAACCTAGCTAAAAAAAGAAGCACCCTTCAATAATTGGGGTGCTCTTTTTATTTAAAAAGCAATCTTGACCGAGCCTCTAATGGCGACTAGGCTGTAAGATAAGGACACTAAAATGATCAGCCCCAAAAGACTATTTTCGTTTAGAACAGACATTGAACTACACCCTGAAAATGTAGCTGTTGCTCGAGAATACATTGAGAACTACTGGCAGCGGGTAACTCGTTTTCATCCTAAAGATGATGAAAGCTTACTCGGACTGCCGCATCCGTACTTAGTTCCTGCCTATATTGAAAAGACGGAGTTTGACTTTAACGAAATGTATTATTGGGACAGTTACTTTATGGTCCAAGGCATGCTCGACGAAGAACACAAGGATCTGGTTATTGGCATATTAGACAACTTAATCTACCTATTTAAGCGTTTTCGCATAATACCTAATGCCTCAAGAACTTACCTCATGGGACGTTCTCAACCCCCCTTTCTAACTAGCTTCATATTTGATGTCTATACCGCCTACAAAATGGACGATAAATGGTTTAAAGACCGAATTGATGTAGCTAAAGCCGAATACAATGAAGTCTGGATGGGTACCAATAAACCGGTAGCTCATCAGGTATATAAAGGGCTATCACGTTTTTATGACATTAACTACTTGCATGATCTAGCAGAAACCGAAAGTGGCTGGGATCTAACCCCTAGGTTTAATAGAAGAGCTTTAAATTATACCCCTATAGATCTCAATGCACTGCTGTATAAGTACGAGACTGATTTTGCAAGAGCCGCTAAGATCCTAGGCGATAAACGTGAAGCTGCTCAGTGGCAAGCTAAAGCTGAACAGCGTAAAAAGACTGTTGATGAGTTGATGTGGGATAAAACTAAAGGACTATATTTTGACTATAATTTTGTTAAACAACGCCAAGGCTCAGTCATATCGCTTGCTAGTTATTACCCGCTTTGGGCAGGCATGGTTACAGATGATCAAGCTAAATCTTTAGTTAAATCGCTGAAGCGCTTTGAACATAAAGGCGGACTAGCTACAACTGACGCATTACCTGTTGGCCAATTTGTCTTTGGTGGTATGCCAACCCAATGGGCGTTTCCTAACGGTTGGGCGCCACTTCACTATTTAATAATCAAGGGGTTAGAGCGTTATGGTTGCCATAAAGACGCTAGACGAATAGCTATGAAATGGCTAAAAACTAACCTTGGTTGGTTTAATAACCACGGCATATTCCTAGAGAAATATAACGTTGTTGCCCCAGATAAGCCGCCAGCTAAAGGCCTATATCCATCTCAGGAAGGCTTTGGTTGGACTAACGCCGTCTTCGAACGACTTTGCCAGGAATATATTGATCGGCAAGCATAAAGCACCAGTTAATATATAATTGCTCTAGATAATGAGTAAATACTACGTTACAACATCTATCCCCTATATAAACGGTGAACCTCACCTCGGCCATGCTATGGAGTTTATACAGGCGGACGTTTTAGCTCGTCATGCCCGAAATCGTGGCGATGAAGTTATCTTTTCAACCGGAACTGATGAACATGGCAGTAAAGTAGCTGAAAAAGCCAATGAAACTAAAAAGACACCTAAAGCTTTTGCCGATCTAATGTCTAAGACCTTTGAAAACTTAACCGCCTTGCTTAATATCAGCAACAATAGATTTATTAGAACCACAGCTAAAGCTCACGAAAAGACTGCGCAGCTTATCTGGGAAAATCTTAAGGAGGATATATATAAGTCTAAATATGTTGGTTGGTACTGTACAGGCGATGAGGCATTCTTCCCTGAAGCTGAAGTTAAAGCCAATAAAGGTATATGTCCAAACCATAATAGGCCTTATGAAAAGGTTGAAGAAGAGAACTACTTTTTTGATTTATCTAAGTATGGCCTAAGAATTGCAGAAGCCATCAAAAGCGACAGACTTAAAATTATTCCTAAAACCAGGCGTAATGAAATATTGAGCCTGATTGAGTCAGGGCTAGAAGACATATCGATATCTAGACCCAAAGAAAAGTTGTCTTGGGGCATAGCAGTCCCTGAAGATAAAAACCAAGTTATGTATGTCTGGTTTGAAGCACTCATGAACTACATAACTGTACTCGGCTATCCAAACCATAAAGATTTTAAGGGCTATTGGCCAGCCAACGTTCAGGTAATTGGCAAGGACATAATTCGCTTTCATGCCGCCATCTGGCCGGCTATGTTACTAAGTTTAGGTTTAGAGCTGCCAAGAGTCTTATACGTCCACGGTTTTATTAACATTGAGGGGCAGAAGATGTCCAAAAGCCTTGGTAATTCAATTGCGCCAGAGGATATTGTCGCTAACTATGGCCCTGATCCGCTGCGTTATTATCTGCTCAGACACATACCCAGCTATAGCGATGGCGATTTTAGCCTTACGGCCTTTGACCTAAGCTATAACAATGAGCTAGCTAATGAATTAGGTAACGCGGTGTCGAGGACGCTAGCTATGGTAGATAGGTTTGCTAGCGGAGATATTGGTGAAATACCACCACCCGAGCACGACATTGAACCGTATGAACGAGCAATTAACGAATGCCATTTCGATAAAGCCCTTGATGATGTATTTGAGCAAGTTAAAGGGCTTAATCAATACATTGAAGAAGAGAAACCCTGGCAACTGGCAAAAGCTGATGACAAAGAGCATCTCAGAGAGGTTTTAGCTTACATGGTTGGGAGCCTAATGCAGATAGCCGAGCTTTTAGACCCCTTTATGCCCCAAACAGCCGTTAAGATAAAGACTGCCTTTAAAGACGGTAAATCCCACGAAATGGGAGAAACTCTCTTCCCTAGAAAAGATAATGATTGAGCTTACTGATACTCACTGCCATATACATTCAATAGGTTCACAAAAAGGCGAGCAGACAACTTTTAAACTTTGGTCAAAACTAGAGGCTGCCTCAATTGAGGGTTTAACGCAGGCAGCAAGCAAGTCGGGAGTTACAAGACTCATTGCAGTTGGCGTCACCTTAGATGACAGTCGACTAGCTATTGAGGTTGCTAGCGACCATCTTAACGTTTGGGCTAGTATTGGTATCCACCCACATGAAGCTAAAGACTATCTTGAAAGTGAAGAAAAAAAGCAAGCATTTAGTGCATTAGCTAATAACCATAAAGTCGTAGCTATTGGTGAATGCGGGCTGGACTATTACTATACCCACTCTTCCAAAGCAGCCCAAAAAGAGGTTTTAAAGTTTCAAATTGAGCTAGCTCTAAAAAACAACCTACCATTAATTTTTCATGTCCGGGAAGCTTTTAATGATTTCTGGCCTATCTTCGACAGCTATAAAAACATAAAAGGAGTGCTCCACAGTTTTACGGATAATCAACATAATTTAAACCAAGCGCTCAAACGCGGATTGTTTATTGGTGTTAATGGCATAGCCACTTTTACTAAAGATCCTGCTCAGACAGCAGTCTATAAGCAAATCCCACTGGCTAATTTGTTGCTAGAAACAGATTCTCCTTTCTTGACGCCAGTACCTCTTCGTGGTAAGATAAATCAGCCTAAAAACGTTAGGCTTGTGGCGGAGTACCTGGCTG
Source organism: Candidatus Saccharimonadota bacterium (assembly GCA_027314795.1). Taxonomy (GTDB): domain Bacteria; phylum Patescibacteriota; class Saccharimonadia; order Saccharimonadales; family UBA4665; genus JAJZKE01. Next base: position 4,079 of record DAHVAE010000006.1, on the reverse strand, counting down.
AATTACGGGACGAATCACTTAAGACCGTAGCTGACCATACAACCAAAAACGCCAGACGATTATTTAACCTTTAGATTTAAGGGAAGGGAACAAATTGAATCTATCCAACTCTTTAGAAGTTCTAGCTACTAATTTGGAACGTATAAAATCGAGCCAAATTGAAAAAAGGTCAAATATGCTTAACCGGGCACTTTATAATGATGAGCAGTGGCTTGGTCCAATCGTAGGTGTTGCATCAACTGTTTCAACTAAACTAGAAGCCCCTAACTACTATGTAGATCCCACACGTCCTCTACATGAATCACCTAAGGCTTACACACCAACTGCAGCTACCAACCAACTCAATCAGCTTCGTCAATCAATTGAGGATATCCATAACGAATTGGAACAAGCTAGCGATAATATACCTGTTGATCTAAATCAGGAGGGTAACTAAGGTGTCTATACTACCTAAGATATTGCCTCGAAATGATGCTCAGCGTGAAGCTGCCGCCGAAAGGCAACTTATACACTTTGAATCTCAGTTTGGCCGTAATATATTTGGACCAGTACCAAAAAACCATCACCGAGACTTCTTTTGTCTAGACGAGTTCACATGGATCTGGCACGAAGATTGGCTAGACGATAGCGGTAAGCATCAGGTTGTATCAACACGTTACGTTCTAAGACCTGATGGTGCTATTAAGTCTCGTAATGGTCAGTCTTATCAAAAAGTTCAAGAAGAAGAAACCAAGCACCTTTATTTAGCTATTAAAAAGTATGTTAGCCTAGCTCAAGATCAATACGCAAAGCTACTTAGTGCTTAAAGTTATCTTTAGTCTTAGATATATACTAAAAATATGAACCGTAGATCAGTCTACTTAGACTATGCAGCCGCTACGCCAGTTGACAGAGTCGTACTTAAAGTTATGCACCCTTATTTTAGTGATAAATTCTATAACCCCTCGGCTTCCTATGATGCCTCGAAAGAGGTTAAGAAAGTTGTTGAACTTTCCAGGTCTAAAGTTGCTGCTATCCTAGGCGCTAAAGCCAGTGAAATCATCTTTACAGCTGGTGGCACTGAAGCTAACAACCTGGCTATTCACGGTGTAATGGCCGAGCATCCTAATGCTAAGCTGGTTATTAGCGCCATTGAACATCCATCAATTATTGAGCCAGCCAAAAGATATAAAAAGGAGATCTGCCCAGTAGATAATACAGGTATAATTAACCTCAAAGCCCTAAGAGACTTAATTGACGATCAGACAGTGTTAGTTAGTGTTATGTACGTTAATAACGAAATTGGTGTCATTGAGCCAATTAGTGACGTAGCTAAAGTTATAAAAGCAGTCAGAAATAGCCGTCTCGAAAGAGGCGTAGGTTTACCAATATATCTTCACAGTGATGCTTGTCAGGCAGCAAATTATCTGGATTTACACACTTCAAGATTAGGTGTTGATTTAATGACAATTAACGGTGGTAAGATTTATGGACCTAAGCAAAGTGGCTCGTTGTTTATTAAAAGTGACGTTAAGCTTCAACCACTAATTGACGGTGGCGGGCAGGAGCGAGGGTTAAGAAACGGTACCGAGAACGTACCGGCGATTATCGGGCTGGCTAGCGCCTTAGAGCTAGTTCAAGCTGCTAGAAAAACAAGTGCCGATAAACTCGCGAAGCTTCAGGCATACTTTATAGACAGCATAACTAAGAATTTTAAAAACGCGACCATTAACGGTTCTCTAACTAAAAGAGTGGTCAATAATGTCCACGTGACTTTCAAGGGCGTAGATAACGAATGGCTGTTAATTAAGCTAGATGAGGCTGGCATTATGGCTGCCGCTGGTTCAGCTTGTAGTGCTGCCAATGTAGAACCATCAACAGTCCTAAAAGCTATCGGGCTATCTGATCAAGACGCTCAGTCTTCTGTTCGTTTTACGCTTGGTAGAGATACTACCCAAAAAGACTTAGACTTCGTGCTTGTTAATCTTAAAAGACTAGTATCAATGTCACCAGTGTAATATCTATTTCTGGTTATTTTAAGATAATAGAGCTATGACTACAGAAGAGCTTAAGTCCAGTACCGACCGTCAAACTATGCGAGTTACTACACAAGGATGGGGTACATAAGGCCCAATTTCTGGCAGTTATACTCGTAGGTGAAGCTAGAACCAATAGCGACTGGGATATTTTAGTTGAAGCAGAAGATGGTCGAACTAATCTTGGTCTTGATGATCTAGTTTAGGAGTTAAGGAAGGGGTTCTATTAATGCCGATATTACAACTAAACTTAATAAACATTTTGAAGCATTTATTAGGCCAGCATTGTTAGGCATGCTGTTGAATTCGCATGTTTATATTGCTACAATAAACGTAGGTGTGCAACATATAATGCCTAGGATTTTGCCGATATCAGATTTACGGAATTACACTGAACTACTTAATAAAGTAGACGTAGACAAACCAGTTTATCTCACTCGTAATGGCAGAGGAGCGTACGTAATATCTAAAATAGATGATTATGACCGAGAGACGACTATCGAGAGTCTTATGAAAGAAATACAAAAAGGCGAAGAGTCTATAACAAAAAATGGAGGTGTTGCTTTAAATAAAGTCGCAAAGAAATATAACATAAGCTTATGAAAGTTATAATTTCAGCTCAAGCTGAAGAAGACCTAGCTGGCCTATTCAATTTTATTAAGAGTGACTTACATAACACCTCAGCTGCAGCTAACATTGTCGATAAGATATTTAGACTAACAGTGAAACTGCATGATTTTCTTGAGCTTGGAGTTTCGCTAAAGCCTATAAGCGAATTAAGCATTTACCGTTACTTGATAGCTGACAATTACTTAATTATCTACAAAGTTATAGATCAGGAAGTGTCTATTGTTCGTATTTTATATGCTAGGTCAGACTACGTTCAACTACTTCGCGGGTCACTAAGGTAACTTACCCTAAATAGAGGTTTTTGCCGTAAGCGTTTTAAGGTATACTGTCTCTAAACTATAGCGTAGGTAAAATAAGTGGCTATAGTGCTTTGCCAATGGTGGGTAAACAAATATGACAATCTGGTGGTTTTACTTAATAGCAGCCTTTATTTTCCTGTCAGGGGTAGCTTTTATTTGGATTGTAGTCACTATTAGTAAAACTGGCGGCAAAAGCAAGGGTTCTATCGAGGCTTTTGATGAAGCAGCTACCAGAGATATTGATCGAATATTTACCGCTGACTTTAGAGAAGAACTAAAAAACCGAGGCAGACTGCACTTTGAAAAGATTATTAACGAAAGTGCAGAGTTTCTTCAGCAAGACTTAAGGCTAACCTCATCCCAACTCAACGACTTCATGAAGAATGAGCTAACTACTAAAGTCAGAGAAGAGCTTGCTAAGTACGAACAGTCAATTAATGATGCTAGAGACTTAGCTATTGAATCTATAAAGAAGACGAGCTTAGCTCTCGAAGAGCAACGTAAAATTCTAAGTGAACAGGTCCAAACTGAAATTACCAAAGAAAAAGAACGCATAATTACCAATTTTGAAAAGCAACTTACCGATATTATTGGTCATTATATTATTGCTGCCATCGGCAACGAAGTTGATCTAAATGACCAGCTTGAGTTTATAATTACCAATTTTGAAGCCAATAAACAAGCTCTAATTGAGGACATTAAGAATGCTTGAAAAACTCCAACCAAGTAGTTTTAAGCTGCCTAACACCGTTGCACAACTTATAGACATTGGTCATATTCAACACGAGTTATCACTAATAGACGAACATCTTAATCAGGCAGCAATTAAAGACCCAAATCGTCAGGTGGTAGTCAAAACCTCACCTAAATTAAGTGATCTACTGTCAGCTAATAATATTGACATTACAACTAAAAGCCAACGGGCCTTGTTAATAGGAAGTTTAGAAGAACTTAGAAAGTCTGCTCCAGTCGTTAACATTAGCTTTAGCAGTGAAGCCGGCGATGAATTTATCGAACAAATTGTTAATTGGTTTCGGACAGAAGTACACCAACACTGTTTGGTAGTTGTCGGCCTTGACCCCAGCATTGGCATAGGTAGCATCGTCAGAACAGCAAATAAAATCTTGGATTTTTC